>CANPWJ010000143.1 GCA_947584035.1 uncultured Acetatifactor sp.
CTGGCAATGTAAGTGTTGGCCGGTACGATCACCTCGTCGCCGGCCCCGATGCCCAGGATGCGGAACGCCAGCCAGAGGGCGTCCAGTCCGCTGGCAAGGCCCACACAGTATTTTGCGCCCGTATAAGCCGCAAACTCCCGCTCAAAGGCCTCCACCTCCCGCCCCAGCACATACCATCCGGAGCGCAGAACCTCCAGCGCCTTTTGTTCAAATTCCTCCTGATACCGGAAAAACCCCCGATCCATACGGTTCGGCATGATCTTCATGGACCGCGCCCTCCTTATCGTTCCTGTCTGAATCCATTATACAAAAAACAGGACAATGGTCAAGCCTTTTGCGCCCGCCGGAGTGCCCATCGGCGGTCAGCCGGCAATCCGCCGGCAATCCACCGGCGATCCGACGACAATCAATCGACAATCAGCCAGCAGCCAGTCGGCAATCAGTCAGCAAAATAATATCTCCAGTAGGTGCCGTCCTCCACCCGCTTGGCCGGAAACCGGGAAAGCCACTCGGAAACCGCGCTTTCCGGGCCGATCATGGGCGTCCCCCAAAAGCATTTCACCACGACTACATTCGGATATTTGTCCGGATTCTGTTCCCAGTAGGAAAACAGCCGCTCCGAGTAGGTCGGCGTGGAGATGGTGGAGTCCGCGCAGATCTCCACATCCCGGTACAGATAGACGGTGGGGGTAAGCGTGGGATAGCTGAGCACCATCACCCGGTCCCCCTCCCGGATCATGTCCTGCCACTCCAGATAGGACACATCCGCCACATAGGCACCCGCACCGTTTACGATTCCCTTTAAGGGCCCGTAATTCGCCGTCCAGCCCACCCCGAAGATGCTGTCCTCCAGGAAATTTTGGGGAACCTCCATCCATCCGTTCAGATAGATCAGATTCCGAAAGAGCATCACCGCGCAGAGAAGCGCCGCCGGGAGAAAGCGCCGCCGAAACGCCGGGCCGCCGGAACGATCCTCAAAGGCATCCGACACGGCGGCCGGGCCATCCACGGGACGATCCGCAGAAGCATTCGGCACGGCAAACGGGCCATCCGCGGGGCGATCCGCAGAAGCATTCGACACGGCAAACGGGCCATCCGCGGGACGATCCGCAGAAGCATTCGGCACGGCGACCGGAATGTCCACAGGACGATTCGCAGAGGCATCCGACGCATCGGCCGGATAACCGCTCAGGGGGATCAGGCAGACGCATATCCCCGGAATGAGATAGGGCAGCGCGGAGAAAAGCCCCATATCCGACAAAAGCAGCGTGGCCCCACCAGCTGTCCGGCCTCAAAGACATTCCTTCCCGCCGGATCCAGGCGTTTTGCGCGCGCCCAGGCCACTCCCTCCACAAACAGGTAGAGCAGGAAGAAATGATACTTGCTGCCCGCCTCCTCCTCCGGCAGATGCAGCAGATATCCCAGAATATAAAGCCCCAGAAACCAGCTGAATACGCCGGGAAGCAGTTCACTCTCCCCCGCCCCTCTCCCTGTAGAGCGGATCCTGCCCCAGATCCATGCCGCCAGGACCGCGCACATGGCCACGACCAGGATATACTTCATATCCGCCACCAGCAGGAGGAGATCCTGTCCCAACAGCGCCAGACGCTCTCCAAAGCCCACCGCATGGCTCTCATCTCCGGACCAGATCAAATAGAGATGCTCCACAAACCGTCCAGGATTGCCCCGCATAAAATAGACCAGATAAGCGGCTGCCCCCAAACCGCACACTCCGGTAAAGATTCCCATATCGCGCCCTCTGCGGAGGGAATGCCGCCAAAGGAACACCATACACAGGGGCCACAGGAGCACACAGCTCGGGTAGGCCAGCACCTGGATGCACAGGCAGACCGCCCCCAGGATCAGCCAGCGCACGCTCCGCCGTCCGGTGTACAGGATCAGACAGCACATCAAAAGCAGTCCAAACCAGATCTGCAGATTCGCAAAATCCGGCAGGACAATGTCCTTCGGATAGGTATTCAGCACAAAAAGCAGCGCTGCGAACGCCGCTTTTTTATCCGTATATTTCTGCAGTACCCGGTAGACGCAGAAGGCCACCGCCGTCTTGCACAGGATCCCGACGGCGTTGGCATAGACCATAATCCCCGTGACGGATCCCGTGATCTTCAAAAAAAACCACTCAAAAAAAGCGAGGAAAAACGCGGAAGTCTGGTGAGCCTCCCACATCTGCTCAAACATCCGGTCCCCCCGCAGGAGCCGGTACGCCATCGTAACCTGATATTCCGCGTCCACCTGGCAGCTGGTAAAGATATTTTTGAGGTTGATGAGACAAGACCCCAGCACCAGCGCTGCCGCCACTATCTTCCACAGGGTATGATATCGTCGTGAGGTCATTCGGCCACTCCTCTGTTTCCATTCTGCAGAATCCATCCTGCAGATTCCGCCACACAGGGTCATTATACCACCGGAGCGCCCTTTTCGCAATCGCCTCTCTGATTTTTAAAATTGATAAAATAATTCACAGGCCGCGCCCCGGACGGGGCTCAAAAGCCCGCCGTTTCCCGGGCTTTCACGCGCTCCACGCGGTATCGGTCCAACAGTTCCACACAGCCCGCCGCATCCGTCCTGCCCCGGAACATCTCTCCCAGAGCCGCGGACACATCCTCATCGCTGTAGCCCCGGATCTTGGAGGCGGCCGTGGAAGCCCGCAGGTTCCGTTCAATGGAATCGGCAGCGGCCGTGATCATGGGCGACTGTATGTTGGTGGTCTGCCCTTTGAAGCAATCCACCGTGGAGATGCCGTCGAAGGCGGCGTTATAGTTTTCCGGCGCCGCGCAGAAGGCAAGGAAGTCCAGACAGGCATCCACATACCCGCCGTTTTTATTGACCATCATCATATTGAGGTTTCCGCCCTCGTAGGTGCCGCTGTCCGCCGTGTTTAAGAATACAGGCATGACCGCGAAGTCATCCACCGTATACCGGCTGTCCCTGTCCAGATCCGTGTAGAACCAGGTATCCCACAGGAAGGTCATCACCGCTTCCCCCGAGCCCATGACGCGGCTGATATCATGGATGTCCCGCTTCAGATAATCCGGGCCGAACCAGCCCTGCCCGGCGGCATTGTCGATCCACTCCACCATGGCCGCGACTTCCGGTATGTCCGCGTAGGCGATCTCATTTTGATTGATCTGCCTCAGCAGTCCGGGATCGTCCGCAAAAACAGGGTCCAGCGCAAACTGTACGGCCCACGCGCAGCCGTCGGCGGGCCAGCAGATCGGCGTGTAACCGGCATCGGCCACCGCCCTGCAGAGCATATCGAATTCCGACTGTGTGGCCGCCGGCTTCAGCCCCAGACTGTCCAGGATGGTCTTATTATAGTAGCAGCCCGACACGGAATTTTCCCAATAGGGAAGCCCCAGCAGATTGCCGTCGCCGTCCAGGCAGTACGCCAGGGTGCTGTCCGTCAGCTCATCCACCCACTCCTGATCGTTCAGGTACAGGAAATTTTCTTCCGTGTCAAAACGCTCCAGATCCGCATTGTGAAAGTGCATGAAGATATCCGGGACATCGCCGCCCGCAAACCGCTCCGCGGCCCTGTCCTCAAACTGCGCGTCCTCAAACGCGATGGGCTCTATCCGGTTGCCCGTGGCGCTCTCATACTGTTCAAAAATGCTGGTCATATAGCTCTTTTCCAGGTCGCTCTTCCTGCCCATGACCGTGATCGTCACAGAACTCCCCCTGCCGCTCCCCGCACCCAGGCAGCCGGTCAGCAGAAACACCGCCAGGACCAGCACCGCCGCCGTTCCAAACCCACTTCTTCTCATAGATCGCTCCTTTTCTCTCCGCCCGCCGGGCAGCCGTTTCCGGGCAGCTCCTCCTCATCCGGAGGCTGTCCGTCGTGGGCCGGCCACCGGCAGTCCGTCATCTCCAGATCCGTAAAAACCGCCCGGAAAGAGGATTCCTCCGGACTGCAGGCATACACGCCAAAAGCGATCTCGTCCACGGCGTCCCACAGATGGCAGACCCGCATCTGGGAAAAGTGCAGACCGTCCCGGGAGCACTCAACACAGAAATCCTGCTCCCGCCGGCTTAAGCGATACCACAGGGACCGAACGGAGGCGTCGATCTCTGTCATCGCCCAGTCCGAATATCCGTGGTTGGTGACCACGCTTCCCAAATGCTGAAACGCGCCGTCCCCGTATTCCACGGAGGCCTTCAGCCAGTTCTCACTGTCCAGATACACGGCCACACCGCACTGGTCGAAGCGGCGTCTGCTCTCAAATTCCGTCCGCACCACAAACGAGAAATACCGCTCCCTTGTCCGCATCTGCAGCACAGGGGCATTGTCATTCCGAAAGTGATAGTAGGTGCGCTGCCACAGATCCGTATGGGGCTCCGTCACTATCTCGATCCTTCCCGCTCCCAGCACATAGGAGGCGGGTTCTCTGGTCCATTCCAGCTTTGTCACATCGAACATATTCTTTCCTCTCTCCGGCACCATCCATCGCCGGATCCCGCTGTCAGATGATTCCAGTATAGCACAATACGAAAGGGCGTACAATACCCGTCCCCCGGGCGGCATGGATCCCGCTGCGCTGAGCTCTGTTCTGAAGGAAAAAATGCTTGAAAACTTTTTGTAAAATCGGTTGATAAGTCTCCCTTTCTCGGCTATAATAATATTATATATTAAATAAGCCGAAGGGAGTGCTGTGCCGTGTATATCCATCGACACGCTGAAAAAACCGTACAGGAGCTTGCGCAGATGTTTGGAGCTGTGCTGGTCGCCGGACCCAGACAGGTCGGCAAAACCACTATGTTAGCACAATTAACAGGCGGGATGAACCGCGCCACATTGGATGATCCCATACTCCGGGCAAGCGCCGAGGAGGAAAGCGGAACCTTTTTTAAGGATAATCCGCCTCCTGTGTTTGTGGATGAAATTCAAAAGGCACCGGCTTTATTTGAACAGATCAAATTATATCTTGACCGGGAGCGAAAAAAGGGACAGTTCTTTCTGTGCGGCTCCCAGCAATTCAGAATGATGAAGGGCGTAAGCGAATCCCTGGCCGGGCGCATCGGTCTTGTCACGCTGCTTGGATTCTCTCTGCGTGAGTCTCACGGGATTGCATTCGATATCCCGTTTCTGCCCACAGCGGAATATTTTTCACAGCGAAAACTGCATACGGCAGACATTTCCTACGATGAGGTGTGGGATACGATCCACCGCGGCTCCATGCCGGAGCTGCAGGACAATCCCGATTTCAACTGGCAGATGTTTTACGGTGCGTATGTACGCACCTATATTGAACGCGACGTGCGGGAGCTGTCAGAGATCGGGGATACCGTAAAATTTACAAAGTTCATGGTGGCGGCTGCCGCTTCTACGGGGCAGCTTTTGAACCTGTCTTCTCTGGCGAGGGATGTCGGCATCAGCCAGCCTACTGCCGAAAGGTGGCTTGCGATTCTTGTAGCATCCAACCTTGTATATCTGCTTCAGCCATATTTCAATAACATTACAAAGCGAGCGGTCAAAACGCCAAAGCTGTATTTTCTTGACACGGGGCGATGGCGGGAGCATTCTTTGAAAGCTTTGTGATATCTGAGATCGTAAAGAGCTATTACAATCGTGGGATCTTAGAGCTTCCACTGTACTTCTACCGAGACAAGGATATGAATGAGATCGACCTTCTGATCGAGGAGAACGGTATGCTGCATCCGATTGAAATGAAAAAGCACGCCGACCCACAGAAAAAAGATATAGATGCTTTCCATCTGCTGGACAAGATCCCGAATGTAAAGCGCGGTCCGGGCGGAGTGATCTGCCTGTACGATAAGCTCATAACCCTGCGGGGAGAGGATAAGATCATCCCCGTGAATTTCCTGTAATGCAAATGGGAGTGCCGTCTGTGCGGCTACCCGGTATCCGGAATAAATGCCCCTCTCAGGATCAATATTCCATTTTTGTTTCTTCCAACTGCCTGTGGACATCCCTGCCGCCACACATGATGCGGATAACATACACCTTGTTTTCAGTTTCCTCCGGCAGATAAAAAACAAGGTAATTGTCCACAGGGAAAAACCTCATTCCCCGGCTGTGCCACGGTTCATCATCATACCTGTATACACAACCTTCCAACTCATATACCGAAATCCCTCTTCATCTCCATTTCCACAGCGTCTGCCGGATAGACCC
>CANPWJ010000144.1 GCA_947584035.1 uncultured Acetatifactor sp.
ATGATGTCCTCCCTGGTGCTCAACAATCAGCTGCGCTTCCAGGGCAGCGCGGCCTATGCCATGGTGGGGATCGTCAGCGGCGCGGCCCTGAATATTCTGCTGGATCCCATCCTGATCTTCGGCTTCCACATGGGTGTGGCGGGAGCCGCGGTGGCCACCACGGTCAGTCAGATCGTGAGCTTCACCATCCTTTTTCTGATGAGCAGACAGGGCGGGAACATCAGCATACATATCCGGAATTTTCATCCCACCGGGTATTATCTGGCGGAGATCGTGCGGGGAGGGCTCCCCTCTCTGCTGCGGCAGGGGCTTGCCAGTATCGCCCAGATCTGCCTGAACCATGCCGCCGGCACTTACGGCGGGATCTACAGTGACGCGGCGATCGCGGGAATGTCCATTGTGAACCGGGTGACCATGTTTGCCAACTCCGCCCTGATCGGTTTCGGCCAGGGATTCCAGCCGGTGTGCGGCATGAACTACGGCGGCGGGAAATTCCGGCGTGTGCGGGAGGGCTTTTTCTTCTGTGTTAAGTATGCGGCGGTGTTCCTTCTGATCGTGTCCGTGATCGGCTTCGTCTTTGCGGAGCCGGTGGTGGCCGTTTTCCGGAAGGAGGACGCGGATGTGATCCGGATCGGTACGCTGGCGCTGCGCTTTCAGGTGGTCGTGTTTCCGCTGAACGCCTGGATCGTGATCAGCAACATGATGCTGCAGGCCATCGGCAAGGCGGGGCGCGCTTCCATTCTGGCCGCGGCCAGACAGGGGCTCTTCCTGATCCCGTTTCTTTTGATCCTGCCGGTGTTCCTGGGGCTTTTGGGGGTACAGATGAGCCAGATGTGCTCGGATATCTGCTCCTTCCTCCTGTCCGTGCCTCTGACCTGGACCGTGCTGCAGGAGATGAGCCGGGCAAAGGGATCGGATGAGCCGGAGGACGGGGTGCCGGAAGGTTGAGAGACGCTGTGCGGACGGGGGAGAGGAACGGTATGGAGGAAAAAGTACTGGTGCTGGATATTGACGGGACGCTGACTAATTCCCAAAAGGAGATCAGCCCCGCCACCAGGCAGGGCATCATCAATACGCTGAAACGGGGGCACCGGGTGATCCTGGCCTCCGGCAGACCCACACCCGGAATGCGCCGCTATGAGAAGGAGCTGGAGCTGGAAAAATACGGCGGCTATCTGCTTTCCTTTAACGGGGGCCGGATCGTGGAGTGCCGTACCGGAGAGATCGTGTACCAGAGGACGCTGCCGCTGACCATGATCCCCAGCCTGTACCGCTTTGCGGAGGACCATGGGTGTGGGCTTCTCACCTATTTCGGCGATCAGATCATCTCCGCCTTTGAGCCGGACGAATATGCGCTGCTGGAGTCCCGCATCAACCATATGCCGATCAAGGTCGTGGAGGACTTCCGGTCGTATGTGGATTTTGATATCAACAAGTGCCTGGTGACTGCGCCGGCGGACCGGGCGCCCGAGCTGGAAAGGCAGCTTCAGGAGCGGTACGGGGATCGCGCCAGCGTGTATCGCTCGGAGCCTTTCTTTATCGAGATTATGCCGCAGAATGTGGATAAGGCGACCTCGCTGGACCGGATGCTGTCAACTGTGGGGCTGACCAGGGAAAACGCCGTCTGCTGCGGAGATGGCTTTAACGATATTTCCATGATCCGGTACGCCGGGCTGGGCGTAGCTATGGGAAACGCACAGCCGGCGGTGAAGGAGGCGGCCGATTTTATCACCGGTACGAACGATGAGGACGGGCTTGTGACGGTGATCGACGATTTTATCCTGACGGAATAAGCGCGGCGGGGAGAGGATTATGAAAATAGAGATACCCAGAGAGGCAAAATATATTATCGAAACCCTTGCGGAGGCGGGGTACGAGGCGTATGTGGTGGGCGGATGCGTGCGGGATTCCCTGCTGGGACGCACGCCGGAGGACTGGGACATCACTACCTCCGCCAGGCCGGAACAGGTGAAGGCTCTCTTCCGCCGCACGGTGGATACGGGCATACAGCACGGGACGGTGACCGTCCTGCTGGAAAGGCAGGGGTTTGAAGTCACCACCTACCGCATCGACGGGGCGTATGAGGACAGCCGCCACCCGAAGGAGGTCACCTTCACGCCCAGTCTGCGGGAAGATCTGCGGCGCCGGGATTTTACCATTAACGCCATGGCCTATGGTGAGGAGGCTGGATTGATAGACCCATTTGGCGGTCTGGAGGACATAGAGCGGAAGGTGGTCCGCTGCGTGGGAGATCCCAGGGAGCGGTTTCAGGAGGACGCCCTGCGGATCATGCGGGCCGTCCGCTTTTCCGCCCAGCTGGGCTACACCATCGAGGAGCGCACCGGGGAGGCGATCCGGGAGATGGCTCCCAGCCTGTCCCACATCAGCGCGGAACGCATACAGGTGGAGCTGGTGAAGCTCTTGCTTTCCGATCATCCGGACGATCTGCGGATTGCATATGACATGGGTGTCACAAAGGTGATCCTGCCGGAGTTTGACGTGCTGATGGAAACCCCGCAGAATCACCCGCATCATCAGTACAATGTGGGGGAGCACACGCTGCACTCCCTGCTGCACGTGGATGCGGAGCGGTGTCTGCGGCTGGCCATGCTCCTGCACGATGTGGGAAAGCCGGCCACGCTCACCACGGATGAACAGGGGATCACGCATTTTCACGGCCATCCTCCGGTCAGCGAGCGGATGGCGAAGGAGATCCTGCGCCGGCTGAAGTTTGACAATGAAACGATCCAGAGGGTGGCGCGGCTGGTGCGGTTCCACGATTACGGGAACGGTGTGGAGCCCGATCCGTGCCTGGTGCGCCGGGCGGTGAGCCGGATGGGGGAGGATCGCTTCTGGGATTTCCTCAAGGTGAAGCGGGCGGACGTGCTGGCCCAGAGCCTGTATCAGAGGGAGGAAAAGCTGGCCGGGATCGAGCGCTGGAGGGAGCTCTATCAGGAGATTCAGGAGAAAAACCAGTGTGTGTCCCTGAAAACACTGGCGGTCACCGGGGACGATCTGATCGCCGCCGGGAGAGCGCCGGGCAGGGAGCTGGGGGAGCTTTTGAACCGGCTGCTGGAGCTGGTGCTGGAGCATCCGGAGTACAACACGAAGGAGATCCTGCTGGAACAGGCCGGGCGCCTGTCCGAATAGCGGCGTCTTAACATACTTTCTCAAGTTATCTCATAAGATAGGTTAGAACCCGGCAAAGGGTTTCTAAGCGCGTAGGATCAGGAGGGGCTTGAGGTGAACGATAGGGCTGTCGCTTTGTTGGAACAATACGATGTGGAGGTTTTGCGCACCCGGAAGGGCAGGGGCGCCATTTTGTGCGACACGAACCGGGGGTGCCTGATCCTGAAGGAATATACGGGAAACGAGGAGCGGATCCGGATACAGGATCAGCTTCTGCGGCATATCCATGAACAGGGAACGGTGGCGGTGGAGGCCATTCTCCCAAACAAAGAGGGCGGCCTGTATGTCCGGGACGGAGACGGCTCCATGTATGTACTCAAGACCTACTGCGAGGGACGGGAGTGCAATATCTATGAAAAGAGCGAGTGCATGGAGGCGGTGCGTCTTCTGGCAAGGCTGCACAAGTGCTCCGTGCTGCCCGAGGGCACGGAGGGGCTGCCGCCGGTGATTCCCCCGGAGAAGGAGTATGAAAAGCGGAACCGGGAATTGAAGAAGGTACGGAAATATCTGCAAAAGCGGAGCCAGAAAACCTGGTTTGAGATTTCCCTTCTGGACACCTACAGCCTGTTCCTGGAACAGGCGCAGAGCGTCACGGAGGATTGGAGGCACTACCGGGAGCGGTTTTCCCCCGAGACGGACGGGGAGAGCTCCCGGACGTACTGCCACGGGGACTATCAATACCACAATCTTCTGCGGAGTGAGGAAGGGTGGTTTCTGATCAATTTTGAGAAATGTCTGCCCGACGACCCGATCCGGGATCTGTATCTTTTGATGCGCAAGCTTTTGGAGAAAAGCAACTGGTCCATCCCGCTGGGGAAGGAGCTGATGGCGACCTATGAGGCGGAGCGCCCGATTTCCGCCATCAGCCGCATAGATCTCTACTATCGGCTGGCCTATCCGGAAAAATTCTGGAAGATTGTGAATTTCTATTATAATTCCAGCAAGTCCTGGATCCCGGAACGCAATCGGGAGAAGCTGGAGCGCCTGGTGCGGCAGTTTGGGTGTAAAATGATAAAGAGAAACGCACAAGAGGAGACAGCGTGTGAAAGTACAGGGAAACAAACGACAGGAGCTTATGATGGGAAAAGCAAGACGGCGCAGGTGCGGGTGGCTGTGTCTCCTGACAGTAGCGACACTTGTGTCGTTAAATGCGTGCGGGCAGCCGGCAGGGACACCTGCCACGGAGGACAGCCGGCAGGAGACTTCGGAGCGGGCGGACACAGGGTACCGTTTGGTCGGCTCCGGGGAGTATGATTCGGCGGACACCCCTGTGCTGGTGGATAAGAATATAGATGACAATACCGTCACATTTTTGAATCTGACGCGGGGAAAGCGCTATACGCTTTCCGTGGACGGAACCACCCGGTTCTATGACCGCTACGGGCAGAGTGTCTCCCTGGAGCAGATCGCGGTGGGGGATGTGGTGGACGTCACCTTTTATAAGGGGACCAGGCACCTGGTTTCCATGAGCCTGGCAAAGCAGGCGTGGTGCCGGGAGAATGTAGAGCAGTATACGATCAATTTTGCCCGCAGCGAGGTCACGATCGGAAACGATACCTACAAGCTGGGGAGCGATACACAGTATTGGTCCGAGGGCAGACAGATCGAGCAGATGGACCTGAACGAGACGGATATTCTGAATTTTCAGGGGATCGGGAGCACCGTCCTGAGCATTTCCGTGGAGAGAGGGCACGGTTATCTGAAGCTGGCCAACGATGAGAATTTTGTGGGAGGCTGGATCGAGATCGGCCAGTCAGTCATCCGCCGGATCACCGAGGATATGCTTTTGACGGTGCCGGAGGGCAGCTATCAGGTCAACCTCAGCAATAACGGCAGCAGCGGGGTCAAGCGGGTCGTCATCAACCGAAACGAAGAGACCACGCTGGACATCGGAGATCTGGAGGTGGCGGAGCCGCAGACCGGCATGGTTCTTTTCTCGCTCAGCCCGTCCGAAACGGAACTGTACATCGACGGGGAGCAGGTGGACGTTTCCCAGCCGGTTACCCTGGAATACGGTCTGCACCAGATGATCGCCCGGGCGGAGGGCTATCAGTCCATTACCCAGTATCTGCGGGTGGGACAAGAGTCCGCGGGCATCGACATTACGCTGGATCCGGTGCGGGAGAACGACGGGGATTCCTCTTCCTCCGTCACCGCCAGCGGCAACAGCTCTACGTCCGCCACGGTGGACACCACCGCCAGCTATTACCGCGTCTACGTGGATGCGCCGGAAAACGTGGAGCTGTATGTGGACGGCATCTACGTGGGCTTTACGCCCTGTAATTTCCGCAAATCGGCCGGATCCCACATCATCACGCTGCGGAAAAACGGCTATGAGACCAGAAGCTACACGATCCAGGTGGACAGCGAGGACAAGGATATTACCTTCTCCTTTGCGGATCTGGTGGAAAAGACCGGGACGGAGACACAGACCGGCAGCGCAAACAGCGGAAGTGCCAACAGCGGGAGCGCCGCCGACGAGTCCGCGGAGTAGCGGCAGGGCAGACGCTTTGTACCAGCCGAAACGCAAGAAAAACACAAAGAAAATACAAGGAAAACGTAAGGAACATACAAGAGAAATACAAGGAGAACTTTACATGGAAAAACAGCTTAAGGAATCAATCCGGAACAGGCAGAGATATAGCTATGAGGACTTTCTGAGCATCATAGCGATCCTCCGCGGGGAGGACGGCTGTCCCTGGGACCGGGAGCAGACGCATATGAGTCTGCGTCCCTGCATGATGGAGGAGGCGGCCGAGGTGATGGCCGGGATTCGGACATACGATGCCACCGGGGATTATGAAAACCTGCGGGAGGAGCTGGGGGATGTGCTCCTGCAGGTGGTCATGCACGCGCAGATCGCCCAGGAGGAGGGCCTCTTTTCCATGGAGGATGTGGTGGACGAGGTGGCGCGGAAGATGGTGCGCCGCCATCCGCATGTGTTTGGGGATA
>CANPWJ010000145.1 GCA_947584035.1 uncultured Acetatifactor sp.
CTGGAGCTGCTCGGCCAGATCGTGCATCACTTTGGGCTCAAGCTGAATGTGCCGGAGGAGGACCTGAGGCAGTACATTAAGAGTGTGGAGGACAGGGACATGGGAGAGTTATGGGCGAACATGGACAAGATAGACATTCAGGAGATCTGGAGACAGCAGGCGGAGAACCAGAAGCGGATGGATGCACAGCAGGAGAAGATGGATGCACAGCAGGAGAAGATGGATGCGCAGCAGGAGAAAATGGACGCGCAGCAGCGGAAGATGGACACGCAGCAGCAGGAAATGGATGCGCGACAGCGGAAGATGGACACGCAACAGCAGGAAATAGATGCGCAGCAGGAGAAGATGGACGCACAGCGGCAGAAGTTGGATGTGCGGCAGCGGAAATTGGATGTAAAGCAGGAGAAATTGGATACCCAGCAGCAGGAAATGGATGCGCGGCAGGAAAAGATGGATGCACAACAGGAGAAATTAGACGTGCAGCAACGAGAATTGAATGCACGGCAACAGGAACTGGAGAAGGGCCAGAAAGTCCAGAAGGCTCTGGAACAAAGCCGGCAGGAGCTTGCGCAAAAGGAACAGACGATCGCCGCGCTTCAGGCGGAGATCGCCCGCCTGAAAAAGCAATAAAGCCCCTCATTGGAGTTCGGGTAAACAGGAAGTGGATTGAGTGAAAATTGAGTAAAAAATCAGGAAAAACCTGTTGACACCACCGCCAGCTTGTGGTACACTATCCAAGCGAGACGGGTAGAAGTCTTTTTTTAATGCTTAAATATAACATTTGAAAATACGTGGAGGTGGAGAGATGCGTACAAAAATCACTTTAGCATGTACCGAGTGCAAGCAGCGTAACTACAATACAACCAAGGAGAAGAAGAACCATCCGGATCGGATGGAGACCAAGAAGTATTGCAGATTCTGCAAGACCCACACGCTGCACAAGGAGACCAAGTAACAGAGCGTCCCACAGGTGACCATAAGTTTTGTGCTGCGCCAAAACTTGCAGCTGTCAGCTGTTAAAAAGCAGTCGCAGCAGGGAGGCTGAATATGGCGGATTCCGCGGAAAAGCAGACGCGGCCCAGCTTTTTCAAGGGCGTAAAGTCTGAATTCAAAAAAATTTCATGGCCGGACAGACAATCTACATTGAAGCAATCCGTGGCGGTTGTTGCGATATCCGTCGTGGTCGGAGTGCTCATCGCCGTGTTGGATTACGTGATCCAGTACGGTGTGAATTTCCTGACATCATTATAGAGCGAGGGTGATTGTATGGCAGAGGCGAAATGGTATGTAGTCCATACCTATTCCGGATACGAAAATAAGGTCAAAGCCAATATTGAAAAGACCATCGAGAACAACAAGGGCCTTGCGGAACAGATTCTGGAGGTCCGGGTTCCCATGGAGGAAGTCGTGGAGATCAAGAACGGTGCCAAGAAAACGGTTGCCCGGAAGATGTTTCCCGGCTATGTGCTTCTCAATATGGAGATGAATGACGACACGTGGTACGTTGTGCGCAATACCCGCGGGGTAACGGGCTTTGTAGGGCCCGGAAGCAAACCGGTTCCGCTGACGGAGGCGGAGATGAAGCCCTTGGGGATCCGCTCGGAAAACGTCTCCATCGACTTCACAGAGGGGGACAGCATCGCAGTGGTTGCCGGTGTTTGGAAGGATACCGTGGGCGTCGTTCAGAAGCTGGACTACGGCAAGCAGACGGCTACCATCAACGTGGAGCTGTTTGGCAGAGAGACTCCGGTGGAGATCAGCTTTGCGGAGGTGCGCAAGCTTTCATAAGGCGCGGCAGGAAAGCCGGATGCAGGATAAAGATAGAGAGAGAATATAAAAGGATAGAGAGGATATATTTTGAGGGTGCGCCTTTTGGGGACAAAAGGTGCTGCCGATAAAATATAGAGGTGAGGCACGCGTGTGACTCACAGGGGAC
Organism: uncultured Acetatifactor sp.; assembly: GCA_947584035.1. Taxonomy (GTDB): domain Bacteria; phylum Bacillota; class Clostridia; order Lachnospirales; family Lachnospiraceae; genus Acetatifactor. The sequence goes on from CANPWJ010000145.1 coordinate 1,937, forward strand.
TTCGGTCCCCGGCAACCGTGGGAGCAGGGACGCGGCAAGGCCCCTGCGCCGGATTACCACATTATAGGAGGTGCCACAATGGCAAAGAAAGTAGAAGGTTATATCAAGTTACAGATTCCTGCCGGCAAGGCAACACCGGCTCCCCCGGTCGGCCCCGCGCTTGGACAGCACGGTGTGAACATCGTTGAGTTCACGAAGCAGTTCAATGCCAAGACCGCCGATCAGGGAGATGTCATCATTCCCGTCGTCATCACGGTGTACGCGGACAGAAGCTTTAGTTTCATTACAAAGACTCCCCCTGCCGCAGTACTGTTGAAGAAGGCGTGCAACATCAAGTCCGGTTCCGGCGCTCCGAATAAGACCAAGGTCGCTACCATCTCCAAGGCAAAGCTTCAGGAGATCGCGGAGAAGAAGATGCCTGATTTAAATGCTGCCAGCCTGGAGGCTGCTATGAGTATGATCGCGGGTACCGCGCGCAGCATGGGTATTACGGTAGAGGATTGACAACGGAAACGGAATTGGGAGACAATCCTTGAGATTGTCGCTGGAACCTAGGAGGGAAAAGAATGAAACATGGTAAGAAATATAACGAGGCCGCAAAACTGGTAGACCGGGCGGCTTTTTACGAGCCGAATGATGCGATCGCTCTGGTAAAAAAGACCGCAACCGCGAAATTTGACGAGACGATTGAGGTGCACATCCGTACCGGATGCGACGGCCGTCACGCGGAGCAACAGATCCGCGGCGCGGTAGTGCTGCCCAACGGAACCGGCAAGACGGTGAAGGTGTTGGTGTTTGCGAAGGGCACCAAGCTGGATGAGGCAGAGGCGGCCGGAGCCGATTATGTAGGCGGCGAGGAGCTGATCCCCAAGATCCAGAATGACGGCTGGCTGGACTTTGACGTGGTGGTTGCCACCCCTGACATGATGGGTGTGGTGGGACGCCTCGGTAAGGTTTTGGGCCCTAAGGGTCTGATGCCCAACCCGAAGGCCGGCACCGTGACCATGGATGTGGCGAAGGCAATCGCTGATATCAAGGCCGGTAAGATTGAGTACAGGCTGGACAAGAGCAATATCGTCCATGTTCCGGTCGGCAAAGCGTCCTTTACGGAGGAGGCTCTCCAGCAGAACTTTGACGCGCTGATGGATGCGATCGTGAAGGCAAAGCCCAGCGCACTGAAGGGGCAGTACCTGCGGAGCATTACCCTGACCAGCACCATGGGACCTGGCGTAAAGGTCAGTGTGGCAAAGTACTAAAAGCAAAAAACATTCCGCAGGGGGTTGACAACCGTCAGCCCCCTGTGTTATGATTTCAGAGGTCACAAGACCAAGCCGAAGACAGTAGGTGCGAAAGCGTAAGTCCTACCGAGGAGAAGATCTGCGAATTCTATGAATTCTTATCGATTACTTCATCTCTCTGGCTTCAGAGAGATTTTTTTCGGCTCCAAATCTATAAGGAGGTAAGGAAATGGCTAAGGTTGAATTGAAGAAACCGATTGTAGAAGAGATTTCCGCAAACATCAAGGACGCTCAGTCCGTTGTGGTGGTTGACTACCGGGGACTGACCGTTGAGCAGGATACCCAGTTGCGCAGGAATCTGCGGGAAGCGAATGTCACCTACAAGGTTTACAAGAACACTTTCTTGAATTTCGCGTTCAAGGGAACAGAGTTCGAGGGACTGACGCCTTATCTGGAAGGCCCGAGTGCGATCGCCATCTCCACAGAGGATGCGACGGCTCCTGCGAGAGTGTTGGCCAAGTTTGCCAAGACGGCGGATAAGCTGGAGATCAAGGGCGGCGTTGTCGAGGGAACCGTGTACGATGCCAAGGGAATGGCGGTGATTGCCAACATCCCTTCCAGAGAAGAGCTTCTTTCCAAGATGCTTGGCAGTCTGAAGAGCCCTATCACCAACTTTGCCCGTGTGATGAACCAGCTGGCGGAAAAAGGCGGCGCAGCAGGTGCGGCACCCGCGTCTGCGGAGGCTCCCGCTGAGGAAGCCCAGGCAGCCCCGGAGGCAGAGACACCTGCTGAGGAAGCTCCGGCAGCTGCCGAGGCAGCAGCTCCCGCCGAGGAAACACCTGCAGAGGCTCCTGCGGCAGAGTAAGGCGGCAACGAAACGAATCAGTGAAATCGGAAATGAAAGATTAAGAAAAATGGAGGAAATGAAAATGGCTAAGTTGACCACTCAGGAATTGATGGATGCGATCAAAGAGATGACCGTGTTAGAGCTGAATGATTTTGTAAAGGCTTGCGAGGAGGAGTTCGGTGTATCCGCAGCAGCCGGTGTCGTAGTTGCAGGTCCTGCAGACGGCGGGGCAGCAGCCGAGGAGAAGGATGAGTTCGACGTAGAGCTGACGGAAGTCGGCGCCGAGAAGGTTAAGGTGATCAAGGTTGTCCGTGAGGTGACCGGCCTTGGCCTGAAGGAGGCAAAGGAAGTCGTTGACGGCGCTCCCAAGGTTGTGAAGGAGGGCGTTTCCAAGAACGAGGCTGAGGAGCTCAAGAAGAAGCTCGAGGAAGTTGGCGCAAAGGTTACTCTGAAGTAATCTGGCACAACATAATCCAACGTAATCATACTATATCAGATGAAGTAGAAAGGGCAGTACCATGTTTCATGGTTCACTGCCCTTTTGATTCCTGTTGGGGATCCGCGTCAATTTTTTTATTTAAATCTTGACCTGTTTTCCTTTTTGTGTTAGTATGGATAGTGCACTATTGTGCAGTGGTATGCTTATTTTTACGTTTTTTACGGCTCGAAATAGGCTTCAAATCAGAAAGAACGGGGTGAAATGTCAATGGAAAAGAACAGAATACGCCCGGTAACCGACAGCAAGGTTATGCGTATGAGTTATGCGAGACAGAAAGAGGTATTGGAAATGCCCAACCTGATCGAGGTCCAGAAGGATTCTTATCAGTGGTTTCTGGACGAGGGCTTAAAGGAAGTCTTTGACGATATCTCTCCCATCGCAGACTACAGCGGCTCGCTTAGTTTGGAATTCGTGGATTTCGAACTGTGCAAGGACGATGTGAAGTATTCGATCGAAGAGTGCAAGGAGCGGGATGCGAACTACGCGGCGCCTTTAAAGGTCAAGGTCCGTCTTTACAACAAGGAGAAGGAAGAGATCAGCGAGCATGAGATCTTTATGGGTGATCTGCCTCTGATGACGGACACAGGCACCTTTATCATCAACGGAGCCGAGCGTGTGATCGTCAGCCAGCTGGTGCGTTCTCCCGGCATCTACTATGCGATCGGGCATGACAAGATCGGCAAGAGGCTGTTCTCCTGCACGGTCATCCCGAACCGCGGCGCGTGGCTGGAGTACGAGACGGATTCCAATGACGTTTTCTATGTCCGTGTGGACAGGACCCGCAAGGTGCCTATCACGGTGCTGATCCGTGCGCTGGGCGTCGGAACGAACGATGAGATCCGCGAGCTGTTTGGCGACGAGCCCAAGATTGAAGCCAGCTTTCTGAAGGATACCGCTGAAAATTATCAGGAGGGCCTGCTGGAGCTCTACAAGAAGATCCGCCCCGGCGAGCCTCTGAGCGTGGAGAGCGCGGAAAGCCTGATAAACGCGATGTTCTTTGACCCCAGAAGATATGATCTGGCCAAGGTTGGCCGCTATAAATTTAACAAAAAATTGGCGCTGCGCAACCGCATCCGCCACCAGATCCTGGCGGCGGACGTGGTGGACCCTGCCACCGGAGAAATGCTGGCGGCCGCAGGGGAGAAAGTGACGGCGGAGCTGGCAGATGAGATCCAGGATTCTGCGGTTCCCTTTGTCTACATCCAGACGGAGGAGCGGAATGTCAAGGTATTGTCCAATATGATGGTGGATCTGAGCCATTATGTGGAATGTAATCCCCGGGATTTCGGCATCCGCGAGAAGGTCTACTATCCCGTGCTGTCCCAGATCCTGGAGGAGTTCGGCGATGATCCGGAGGCTTTGGCAGAGGCCCTTCGGAAGAATGTGCACGAGCTGGTTCCCAAGCACATTACGAAGGAGGATATCATCGCTTCCATCAACTATAACATGCACCTGGAGTATGGGCTGGGAAATGACGATGATATTGACCATCTAGGGAACCGGCGGATCCGCGCGGTGGGAGAGCTGCTGCAGAACCAGTACCGCATCGGCCTGTCCCGGCTGGAGCGCGTGGTGAGAGAGCGTA
>CANPWJ010000146.1 GCA_947584035.1 uncultured Acetatifactor sp.
ACCCGGGAAAACGACGGACTGCATTTTCAGATCGCCATCAACTATGGAGGCCGGGACGAGATCATCCGCGCCGTCCGGAAGGCCGCGGACAGGGTGGCCGCCGGGGAATGGCGGCCGGAGGATGTGACGGAGGAGGCTTTCTCCGGCTTGCTGGACACCGCGGGAATACCGGAGCCGGATCTCTTGATACGCACCTGCAACGAGCAGCGGATCTCGAATTTCCTGCTGTGGCAGCTGGCCTACACGGAATTCTACTTTACGCCGGTGGCATGGCCCGATTTTTCCAAAGAAGAATTGCAAAAGGCGGTGGAAGCATATAATCATAGGGATAGAAAATACGGCGGGATAAAGGAGGGATGACCGATGTTTTGGACCAGACTGATGAGCGGCATCGTACTGCTTGCCATAGCGCTGGCGGCGCTGGCGTTTGGGGAGCTCCCTCTTTTGGTTCTGCTGTGCCTGATCTCGCTTGTGGCATACCGGGAACTCACCAGGGCTCTGCGGTGCGCCACGGACGAAAAGAAATGGAACCTTTTGGAGATCCTGGGAATGATCGGGGTGCTTGCCTACTACGGGGCGGTCTACGCGGGCCGAAACGGTGTGCTGGGAGCGGATCCGCTCTATCTGCTGTTAGTGATCACGGGAGTGTTTCTGGCGGAGATGTTCGCCTATGTGCTCGCCTTTCCCAGGTACCAGGCGAGCCAGGTCCTGGCGGCGGTGTTCGCCTTCCTGTACGCGCCGGTGATGCTTGCGTTTGTCTATCTGACCAGGGGGACCACGGTGGGGATCTATGTGGTATGGATGATCCTGATCAGCTCCTGGGGCTGTGATACCTGCGCCTACGCGGTGGGAAAGCTGCTTGGGAAAAAGAAGATCTTTCCGCTTTTAAGCCCTCATAAATCCCTGGAGGGATGTATCGGCGGCGTGGCCGGAGCCGCGCTGATCGGAGGGCTGTACGGGCACTTTTTTGTGGAGGCGGCCTTCCCGGAGCGCACGGTGGCCTGGCTGATCGCTTTTATCTGCGCCGTCGGCGCCGTGATGAGCATGGTGGGGGACCTGGCGGCCTCCGCGATCAAGCGAAACCATAATATCAAGGATTACGGAAAGCTGATCCCCGGGCACGGAGGGATCATGGACCGCTTTGACAGTATGATCGTCACGGCGCCCATGACCTACTTCCTGACGGTGCTTCTGCTGGTGTGAGGAGAAGGTAACGGAACATGAAGAAGATAGCGATATTGGGATCCACCGGCTCCATCGGGACACAGACGCTGGAGGTGGTCCGGGCCAATCCGGAGCTGCAGGTGGCAGCTCTGGCGGCAGGAAACCGTGTGGATAAAATGGAAGAACAGATTCGGGAATTCCGCCCGCTGATCGCCGGTATGTGGAGCGAGGAAGCGGCTGCGGACCTGCGGAGCCGGGTGGCGGATCTGCCCGTGCGGATCGTCTCCGGCATGGAAGGGCTTTTGGAGATCGCGGTCCTGCCGGAGGCGGAGGTGCTGGTGACGGCTATTGTGGGGATGATCGGTATCCGTCCCACTGTGGCAGCCATCGAGGCCGGAAAGGATATCGCCCTGGCCAACAAGGAGACGCTGGTGACGGCGGGGCACATCATCATGCCCCTGGCCAGAAAGCACGGCGTGGCTATCCTGCCGGTGGACAGCGAGCACAGCGCCATTTTCCAGTCCCTGAACGGGGAACCCAGGGAGCGGGTGGAGAAGATCCTGCTCACGGCCTCCGGAGGCCCCTTTCGGGGAAAGACCAGGCAGGAGCTTGCGGATATCCGGGTGGAGGATGCGCTGAAGCACCCCAACTGGAATATGGGGCACAAGATCACCATTGACTCCTCCACGCTGGTCAACAAGGGCCTGGAGGTGATGGAGGCCAGGTGGCTTTTTGACGTGGAGCTGGAGCAGATCCAGGTGGTGGTGCATCCGCAGAGCATTATCCACTCCGCGGTGCAGTATGTGGATGGGGCGATCATAGCCCAGCTGGGGACGCCGGATATGAAGCTGCCCATTCAGTACGCGCTGTTTTATCCGGACCGGAAGCCCATGGACGGCAGAAGAGTGGACTTTTTTGCGCTGGGCCAGCTCACCTTTGAACAGCCGGATATGGAGACCTTTGTGGGGCTGAAGCTTGCCTACCGGGCGGCCAGGGAGGGCGGCAGTATGCCGACGGTGTTCAACGCCGCCAACGAGAAGGCGGTGGGATTGTTCCTGGAGCGGAAGATCCGCTATCCGGAGATCACGGAGCTGATCCAGGCATCCATGGAGCGGCACCGGACGATCGCGGATCCGACTGTGGAGCAGATCCTGGAGACGGAGAGCGAAGTGTATGAATGGATTCGTGAGAAAATCTCAGAAAGGTGACATGATACTGCATGGTTACACTGATATTGTTTATTGTGATCTTTGGAGTGGTGGTGATATCCCATGAATTTGGGCATTTTCTGCTCGCCAAGGCAAACGGGATCCACGTGGTGGAATTTGCGGTGGGCATGGGGCCCAACCTGTTCTCCTTCCGGAAAGGGGACACCAAGTATTCCCTGAAGCTTCTTCCCATCGGGGGAGCCTGTATGTTTGAGGGGGAGGACGGGCTGGATCTGAAGGAGGGGGAGGAGCCGGGAGCGGGCTCCTTTCTGAAGGCCGGCGTCTGGGGAAGGATCTCCACTGTGGTGGCGGGGCCTTTCTTTAACTTTATCCTCGCCTTTTTGATCGCCCTGATCATGGTAAATATGATCGTGATCCGCGATCCCGTGGCGACACAGGTGGTGGAGGGAGGCGCCGCGCTGGAGGCCGGAATGCAGGACGGCGACCGGATCCTGTCCCTGAACGGGGAGCGGATGTATCTGTACGAGGAGATCCAGCTGTTTACCCAGCTCTACCGGGGCGGGGACGTGGAGGTTGTGTATGAGCGCGGCGGGGAGACGTACCGCACCGTGCTGACGCCCAAGTACGACGAGAGCCTGGGGAGGTATGTGCTGGGGATCTCCAACGCGGAGTTTGTGGAGCTGTCCGGCCTGGATGGATTCCGGTATGCCTGGTATGAGATGCGCTACAGCATCCGGATGACCTACAAGAGCCTGGGAATGCTCCTGCGGGGGCAGGTGACCCGCCAGGATGTGGCGGGGCCCGTGGGGATCGCGGTGAATCTGGTGGGGAAAACCTACGAGACCACCAGGGCATACGGCTGGAAGAATGTGCTGGTCAATATGATGAACATCACGCTGATGCTGTCCGTCAATCTGGGAATCTTAAATCTTCTCCCGATCCCGGCGCTGGACGGCGGCAGACTGGTGTTTCTGTTGCTGGAGGTCGTGCGCGGAAAGCCGATCCCGCCGGAGAAGGAAGGGATGGTGCACTTTGTGGGCCTGATGTTCTTCATGGCGCTGATGGTACTGCTGTTGTTCAATGATCTGTCCAATATTTTTGCGTGACCGGATCAGTTCCATTCGGCGGCGGTCAGAAAATCGCGGATGTTCCGGTGTTTGATACCGTTTTGGCTCCTGTCAAGCTCGTCCATCGTGACCACGTATTTGGGGTAGTTATCCCGTATGAGGTCGTAAACGCCGAATTCCCGTTTGACCGTATCTTCAGTGGCCAGCAGATAGGCAACCTGGACGTAGAGCTTTTCGCCATGCCGGCGGCAGATGAAATCAATTTCACGGTTTCCGATCCTGCCAACCGTAACCGTGTATCCGCGCCGCAGAAGCTCCATGTGGACGATGTTTTCAAGCACCAGGTTGATGTCGCGCATGTTTCCGCCAAACACAGCCTCCCGGATGCCGTGGTCGGCAATATAATATTTCTCATTGGATGAGAGGATCTGCTTGCCCTGCAGATCCTCTCTTTTGACCTGGTAAAGAAGGTAAGCGTCGCAGCAGTATTTGATGTAGTTCAACACCGTCTCAGCCGCCACGGTACGCTGTTCGTTTTTGAGAAACTTTACAAGAGAGGTTGCGGAGAAGGAAGTCCCTACATTTGCCATGGTGTATGCGACGATCCGTTCCAGCAGATCCACATCGCGTATCTTGTTCCGCCTGACAATATCCTTGAGCTGGACGGAGTTGAAAACGTCCGTGAGATATTGGCGGGACGCATCCTCGGCGAAGCGAAGGTTTACGAGATATGGCATCCCGCCGGACACAAGATATTTTTGAAAGCACTGTTGTGCCGGGGCATCTGGGTCAACCGTATGGAAAAGCTCCAGAAACTCTGAGAAAGAAAAAGGATAGATCACGAATTCTACATAGCGCCCTGCGAGATATGTCGCAAGCTCCCCGGACAGCAGTTTGGCGTTTGAACCGGTGATATAGATGTCGCAGTCGAGGGAAACGCGAAGAGAATTGATGCACTTCTCCCAATCCGCGACCTCCTGAATTTCATCAAGGAACAGATACATTTTTCCCTGGATGCTCTCTGCCCGTCTTAAAATTTCCGCATGGAGAGCCTCTGCGGTGAGAAAGCGGGAATTGCGCATATCCTCAAAATTGATGGAGATAAACTGCCCGGCGGGAATCCCCGATTCTGCCAGTTCCTCCTTTATCAATTCCAGCATGACGGATTTGCCGCTCCGCCGTATGCCGGTCATAACCTTGACCAGGTCGCCCCCGATGAATGGACGGATGCGGCTCATATAAGTTTCTCTTTTGATCATAGAGAGTCAGCCCCCCTTTCTGTAACTGACTTCATCATACAACAGATATAATGAAAAATCAATGACAAAAAACAGAAATTATAAGATATAACTGATAAAATTACAATTTTCGACATGAATTGAAATAGAGCACCCTGCGGGTTCCGTTTCTGCATCCATTCGATCTTCCACTTTGCCAGAGGAAATGATGAATAAAAACCGGGAGACTTTCTTGGATAAAATATACAAAATCGCCATACAATCCGTTCTTTGATTGCATTTTTTTGTACAAGATGTTACAGTGGAAGTATGTAAAGGCTTACGGTGCATGACTTGCAGCAAAGAAAAGAAGGAGGAAAAGAAGATGTTAAAACGGAACTACAGAAAACGAAGGGGGAGGAAGGCTTTGGCGCTGTTGATGGCCGGGGTGCTGGTTTTGTCCGGGGCTGGTCTCCTGCCCGCTTCAGCCTTAGCGGAAACTACGGTTTCGCCCGGGGACGCGGGAGAGCAGGGATCTTCTCGGGGGGGTACTGAGACTGAACTGCAGGATACGCCCACGGAGACTTCGCTGACGTTAGAGCATGTCTTTGATGCGGAGAAGGAACTTGGGTCTAGTGGGCTGAACCTGGAGAAAGAGGGTGCTGTCGTAGAGGGCAATACCTTTGGCGAAGGGTATTTTTCGGTGATGGGAAGCGGATCAAAGCGAGGAAAATCAGACACCTACTCTCTGGAGGTGGCGAAAAATTTCGGAAGCTGGATCCAGTTCACTACGGCGGGGCCTGCGACAGTGACTATTGGGGCGTCAAGCACCGGAAGCAGTAATTCCTCGATTGTTGTTTTGCGAACGGATTCCGGTGATACCATAGCGGATACAAACGGAAAAACGGCTCCGCAGGTAGCCGGCACAAGTAAGACTGAGGTGACCTATTCCCTGAGTGATGCGGGGACTTATAAGCTTGGGGCGGGAAAAAACACGGATCTTGAGATCGACAGGGGTCTGCGCATTATATCCATCAAGGTGGTGGAGGAGGATGTCTCCGGGACAGTGATCGCGCCTCCCACCGTGACAAGTGCCAGCGCAGCTTTGGAGGACAGCGTTGCCACAGTGTCCTTTGAGGGGACGCCGGGCGGCGAAGGCTCCAAGTACCTGGTGGAGATCCAGAAGGACAGCGGCGATTGGACTACCGTGGGCAACGAAGATGGCACGCTGTCGTCAGGGACGGTGGCGGTGGATCTGTCAGGTGAGAAGTACGGTTCTGGCACCTGGTGCTTCCGGGTGAGCGGTACCGGGCTGGGGTCGGAGAGCACCGAGGCGAAAACGACGGACAGCGTTACCTATAAGCTGCCTTTGGAGAAAACCGTGGTCAAGGTGGCCGCGGGAGATCAAAAGGCGACAGTCTCCTGGGATGCGATCCGGGAGGCGGATGGCTATACGGTCAACCTGTATAACAGTGAGGCCGCTTCT
>CANPWJ010000147.1 GCA_947584035.1 uncultured Acetatifactor sp.
TCCCCTGCCGCCACCTCCACAAAATCCTTTCCCACAGCCGCCACCGTTCCGGGCGTGACGGGCACGCCGTCCACCTCCCGGACCGCCTCTTTCCCGGACACGGGAACAGCCCTCCAGATCTTCATCTGTCTGCCGCGAAAAGAGGTGTAGGCGCTGGGCCAGGGATTCAGCCCCCGGATCTGCCGGTCGATCTGCGCCGCGCTCCGCCGGAAGTCGATCCGCCCCATCTGCTTTTCGATCAGCGGCGCGTAACAGGACCGCTCCCCGTCCTGCTTCTCGGGCACCAGCGCTCCCGCCTCCAAAAGCGGCAGGGCCTCCGTGATCGCCTGGCCGCCCAGGGCCATCAGCTTGTCATGGAGCGTCTCCGCGGTATCCGTATCTTCGACGGGGATCGCCTTTCGGTAAAGCATATCCCCGGTGTCCAGCCCCGCATCCATCTGCATGATCGTGACCCCCGTCTCCTTCTCCCCCTCCAGGATCACGCGCTGGATGGGGGACGCCCCCCGGTACCTGGGCAGCAGGGACGCGTGAATGTTCAGGCACCCATAGGGCGGGATATCCAGGATCTCCTGAGACAAAATCTGCCCAAAAGCCGCCACGATATACACATCCGCGGCCTGTTTTTTCAGCTCCAGGACCGCCTCCTTCTCCTTGATGCGCCGGGGCTGCAGCACCGGGATCCCGTGGCGCAGCGCGCACTCCTTCACCGGAGAGGGCTGCAGCTTACCGCTCCTGCCCTTCGGCCGGTCCGGCTGCGTCACCACCGCGGCGATCTCATGCCCGGCGGCCAGCAGCGCTTCCAGCGCGCCCACCGCAAAATCCGGCGTTCCCATAAAAACAATCTTCATGCGCTCTACTCGCCCTCCTCGTCATAAGTGACGTTCTGCAACTCTCCCTCCACCTTTTCCACGTACATGTGGCCGTCCAGATGGTCCAGCTCATGGCAGATCGCCCGCGCCAGAAGCTCCGTCCCCTCCAGCTCAAAGGGCTTCATCTGGCTGTCTAGGGCCACCGCCTTCACGTAATTCGGCCGTGTCACGACCCCGGTCTTTCCGGGAAGGCTCAGGCACCCCTCGTTCCCGGTCTGCTCTCCGCTGCTCTCCACAATGCGGGGATTGATGAGGATGTACGGATCCTCCCCCGTCGTATCGATGACGACGATCCGCTTCAGCACCCCCACCTGGGGAGCCGCAAGCCCCACGCCGTTTGCCTCGTACATGGTCTCCAGCATATCCTCGATCAGCTCCCGGATCCGGGGCGTCATCTCCGTCACTTCCTTGCACGGTTTGGTCAGCACCTCGTCTCCATATTCCCTGATATTCCGTATCGCCATATCCTCTACCTGCCTTTCCTTCCCTGCGCCCGCTCCCCGGTGTCACAGGGTGCTCATGGGGTCAAAATCAAACTGCACCGTCTCCCGCCTGGGCTGCAGGACCCGCAGCTTCTCCTCCAGCACATCCTTGGCGTGCACCAGCTGCCCGTATTCCCGGTGCTTCACATAAAAGACAAAGCGAAACACGTCGTTCACCTTCCCAATGGTGGCGGGCGCCGGACCGATCACCTTCATCCGGCTCTCTATAGACTTTACCACGTCCGACAGCATTTCCGCAAGCTGTTTTGCGTTTTCCTCGGTTTTTCCATAGATCTGCACCGCCAGCATATGCGCCGCGGGCGGATAGCCGGACAGCTCTCTATAGAGGATCTCCTCCTCATAAAACCCCTCGTAATCCTGCTTTGCCGCATGTACCACCGCATAGTGCTCCGGCTGGTACGTCTGGATGACTGCCTCTCCCGGCACCGTTCCCCGTCCGGCCCTCCCCACCGCCTGGGTCAACAGCTGGAACGTCCGCTCCCCGGAGCGGTAATCGTTGGCCCCCAGCGAGAGATCCGCCGCCAGGACGCCCACCAGTGTCACATTGGGAAAATCATGCCCCTTGACGATCATCTGCGTGCCGATCAGCACATCCGCCTCCCCGCCGGCAAAGGCGGACAGGATCCGCTCGTAGCTGTCCCGGGTGCGGGTGGTGTCCCCGTCCATGCGCAGGACCCGCGCCTTGGGGAATCGCTCCTTCAGCTTTTCCTCGATCTGCTGGGTGCCCGCCTTAAATCCCAGAAGGTATTTGGATCCGCACACCGGACACAGCCGGGGCCTGGGCTCCTGATAACCGCAGTAGTGACAGAGCAGCCTTCCTCCCCTGTGCTCCGACAGGGACACGTCGCAGTGGGGGCATTTCATCACATGGCCGCAGGCCCTGCAGGAGAGAAACCCCGCGTAGCCCCTGCGGTTCAAAAACAGCATACTCTGCTGCCCCTTCGCCAGCCGGTCCTCCAGAAGCTCCTGCAGCTTTCTGCTGAAGATCGAGCGATTCCCCGCCCGAAGCTCCTCCCTGGGATCCACCGTGTGCACCGTGGGAAGGGAGCCTCCGGTCAGCCGCTGCCGCAGCGGAAACATCCGATACTCCCCCCGACTGGCCCGGTAATAAGCCTCCAGGGAGGGCGTGGCCGACCCCAGCACCAGGCTTGCCTCGGAGAGTCTGGCCGCCTCCTGGGCCACCTCCCGGGCATGGTATTTGGGAGTGCTCTCACTCTTGTAGCTCCCCTCGTGCTCCTCGTCCATCACAATGAGGCCCAGTCTGGGAAACGGTGTAAAAAGTGCCGATCTGGGCCCGATGATCACATCGATCTCCCCGTTTCTGGCCCGCTCGCACTGATCGTATTTTTCCCCGGGGGACAGCGTGGAATTCATCACGCTGACGCGGTCGCCAAACCGTCGGTAAAAGCGCAGCAGCGTCTGATAGGTCAGGGCGATCTCCGGGATCAGCACGATGGACTGGCGTCCTCTCTCCCGCATCCCGGCGATCAGCTGCATGTACACCTCGGTCTTTCCGCTGCCCGTGATGCCGTGGATCAGATAGGTATCGGTCTTTCCCCCGTCAAAATCCCGAAAGAACTCCCGGACGATGACCTGCTGCTCCCCGCTCAGAGCGACCCGCTGCTCCTCCTCAGGCCTGAGCCGGACCGGATTGCGGTAGCCCGATACGCTGACCACCCGCAGGGCCCCCTCCCGCTCCAGGCTCTTCACCGCGGAGGCGGCGACACCCAGCCGGCCCGTGACCCACTCATAGGGGATCTCGGGCTGTTGTGCCAGCGCCCGCAGCAGCCTGGCCTTTGCCGTCTGATGCTTCCGTTCGCACTCCCCCTGAAGGGACAGGAGCGCCTCCTTGTCCAACAGGCGCTCCAGGTGCCTGTGCTCCAGCTTCCGGACGGAATGCTTCGCGGGAAGCACCGTCTTGAGCGCCTGGATCATGGTTCCTCCGAAATACTTCCGGATAAACGCCGCCAGGGCGATCAAGCGGTCCTCCACGCTCACATCCTTTTCCGCGATCCCTGCGATCTCCTTGATGCGCGCCGCGTCAAATTTACATTCCTCCCCGATGGAGACACAATACCCTTTCCGCAGGGTGTTGCCGCTTCCGAAGGGGATCATCACACACATGCCGGTCTCCAGGGTGTCCCAAAGCCTCTCCGGGACGCGGTACTGAAAGGTTTTATCCAGTTTTTCATGGGAGATATCCACAATGATATCCGCATACCGCTCGCTCAACGCCGCTCCTCCAGTATTTCCTGGATCAGAACCCGTTCGTCCATGGGATACTTGACCCCTTTGATCTCCTGATAGTCCTCGTGTCCCTTGCCCGCCAGGACGATGATGTCCCCGGGTTCCCCGTGCTCGATGACGTAGCGGATGGCCTCCTTTCGGTCGCAGATCTCGATATAGCTGCCGTCCGTCTTTTCCATTCCCGTCCGGATATCGTCCATGATCGCCTGTGGCTCCTCAAACCGGGGGTTGTCGGAGGTGATCACGGTGAAGTCCGCCAGCCTGCCGCTGACCTCTCCCATCTCAAAGCGCCTCTGCCGGGAGCGGTTCCCGCCGCAGCCAAAGAGGCACACCAGCCGGTGGGGCTCATACTCCCGCAGCGTGGCAAGGAGGCTCTCCAGCGCCATCGCATTGTGGGCGTAGTCGATCAGCAGCGTAAAATCCTCCGACACCTTTACCAGCTCGATCCGCCCCTTGACCCTGGCGGTGAGCAGGGCCCGCTCGATATCCCGCTCCCCCACTCCGAAATGTCTGCAGATGGCGATGGCCGCCAGCGCGTTGTACACGCTGAACCGCCCGGGGGTGCGCACCTCCGCCTCCAGCTCCAAAAGGCCCTTCACCCGAAACGCCACGCCCAGCTCCCCGGGCTTTCGCACCAGCCGAAGATCCTCCGCCCGGAGCATACAGTCCTCTCCCAGGCCGAAGCTTTCCAGCTCGCAGGTATGGCCCTCCACCACCTTCTTCCAGTGGCTGTCGTCCCCGTTTACGATCCCGACCCGGCACTGACGAAACAGGCGTCCCTTGCACGCCAGATACTCCTCAAAGCTCGCGTGCTCATTCGGGCCGATGTGATCCGGCTCCAGGTTGGTAAAGATCCCATAGTCGAACTGGAAGCCCTGGGTCCTGTGGAGCATCAGCGCCTGGGAGGACACCTCCATCACCACGGTGTCCAGCCCGGCCTTCACCATCCGGGCAAAATACTCCTGCAGCAGATAGGATTCCGGCGTGGTATTGTCCGCATGGATATGGGTGTCACCGATGATCACCTCGATCGTACCTACCAGCCCTACCTTGTGGCCCGCATTTTCCAGGATCGACTTTACCAGATAGGTCGTGGTGGTCTTTCCCTTGGTCCCGGTGATGCCGATCACCTTCAGCTTCCTGGCGGGATGCCCAAAATAGGCGGCGGATATAAACGCCATGGCATACCGGGTATCCTCCACCTGGATCACCGTGACGGGTCTGCCCGCCACGCCGGGCACCGGCTTCGAGACCACCAGCACCCGTGCCCCTCTCTCCGCCACGTCCTCCGCAAAGGCATGGCCGTCAAAATTGGCCCCCTGGATACAGAGAAACAGGCAGCCCTCCGTCACCTTCCTGGAGTCGTAGACGACCTGTGACACCTCCGTCTCCACGTCCCCCTGCGTACAGGTATAGGAAAGACCTTCCAACAAATCGGTTAGTTTCATGCCGCGCACCTTCCTTATTTTTCCATCCGGCCGGATCGGCCGGTTTTTTGTTTCGGTTCTGCCTTTCTGTTCTATTTTACTCCTTTTTTCCGGTTTCTACCACCCCCAAATCCAGATCGTGGAAGCCGTGGGCAGCCGGGCCAAAAAAGCTTTAAAAAAACGTCAAAAAGGGCTGTGGCATCACTGCCACAGCCCCCTGTCTCCGCTTTTCTCTCACAGCTGGGAGTCCACCACCGCGCCCTTGATGTCCTCCACCGCCAGACCCATCCGATCCAGCATCTCCTGTACCTCCTGCTGCGCCTTCTTCATGTCCTGGCTGATCTCCCGGGCCGCATCCTCTCCCTCCAGAAGCTCCTCTGCCAGACGCTCACTCTCCTCTTCGCGCTCGTCCCGCTTCTCCTGAAGCGCCTCCTGCTCTTCCTTCTTCTCCTCGATCTTTTCCTGCTGCTCTTCGCGCTTCTCCTGCTCCTCGTCCAGGTGCTCCCTGCCCTGCTCGTACAGTATTCCCTGGATCTCTTCGCGGGCGGCATCCAGGATCTGCTCCGCCTCGTCGGACGCCTTGACCATGGGCGCATATTTTTCACGCTCGATCTTCAGGCCGCGCACCACGGCATTTTCCCCCTTGATCTGCCTCTTAAGGTCCTGCGCGTTCTGCAGATAGCTCTTCATCTCCTGGTGGTGGCTCAACAGAGCCTGCTGATAATCGGTCAGGCCGTTCTCATAGATCTCCTGCAGACGCTCCTGCTCCTCCCGGGTAAGGCTTTCCCCCGAGGACGGACACATATGCAGCTCCTGCTCCTTTAAGAGAAGCTCCGCGTCCTTCTGCTCCTCACTGTCCTCCGCCACGCCATAGGCCTGACGCATCTGTTCCTCCTGGCTGCGGATCTGATTCATCGCCTCGTTCTCCCGCTGCAGATCCTCCCTAAGCCTTCGGGCGTTCTCCCGGTGCAGCTGCGTCTCCGCGTCCATGGCCCGGTCGGAGTCCCATGCCTCCCCGATC
>CANPWJ010000148.1 GCA_947584035.1 uncultured Acetatifactor sp.
TTGGCGGAATACACGCCCTCCACCACCTGCTGCACCTCGGCCATGGCCTCCTCGTAGGTGTGCCCCTGCCCGATCAGGATACCGGCACGGCGGTTGCGGGAGTGCATACTGGCACAGGTCACGATCAGATCCCCGATGCCGGTCAGGCCGCAGAAGGTCTCGAACTTTCCGCCCATGGCCATCCCCAGCCTGGCGATCTCCGCAAGTCCCCGGGTGATCAGGGCCGCCTTGGTGTTGTCGCCGTACCCCAGCCCGTCCGCGATCCCCGCCGCCAGGGCCACCACATTTTTCAGGGCGCCGCCCAGCTCTATTCCCAGGATATCCGGACTGGTGTACACTCGGAACACCTCGCTCATAAAGAGGTTCTGGATGTATTCCGCGGTCTGCCGGCTTTTGGCCCCCGCCACAATGGTGGTGGGGAGCCCGCGGCTCACTTCCTCCGCATGGGACGGTCCCGACAGGACCGCCACGTCCGCCTGAGGGATCTCCTCCTCAATGACCTGGGAGAGGGTCATCAGCGTGGTCTCCTCTATGCCCTTCGCCACATTGACGATGCGCTGCCCCTCCTTCACCAGCCCGCGGAACCGATGCGCCGTCTCACGGGTATACGCGCTGGCCACAGCCATGACGATCAGATCCTGGCCTTCCACCGCCTCCCGCTCGTCCAAAGTGAACGCCATCCGCTCCGACAGCTTCACCCCGGGCAGCATCTTGTGCTCGTGACTGTCCCTTAACATTTCGATCTCCCCGGGGAACACCGACCATACCGTCACCTGATGTCCGTTCCTGTCCAACAGCACCGCCAGGGCAATCCCCCAGGTGCCGGCTCCCAGAATACTGATCCTTGCCATACGCCAAACCGCCTTTCCCACATCATCTCAGGCCTTCGCCTTTCGTTTCCGCCCGTTTTGCTACCGTGCGTCCTTCACACTCTTTTCCTGTGCATTCTTTTTCTGTGCGCTCTTTTCCCCCGCGTCCTTTTTCTCCACATCCAGCTTGTTCTTTTTGGTGAGGTAGGTCTTTCTCTCCTCCCCCCTAAGCAGACGCACAATGTTCTCCCGATGCTTCCAGTAAGCCATCAGGGTGAGAAGCGCGGCCAGAACATACATCTCGATCCGCTCTCCCCCGGTCATCGCCCCAAAGACCCCCTTCTCCCCGCAGAGGATCATCTCCGCCAGGAAACAGGCGTACACCAGAAGGGATCCCAGAGACACATAGTGGGTGGTAAAGAAGATCCCGAAAAAGACTACCACGCCCATCACGATAAAGTAGGGGTGAAAGGAAAGGATCAGCCCCGCCGTGGCGGCGATCCCCTTGCCTCCCCTGAAATTCATATAGAAAGGAAAGTTGTGCCCTAAAATAGCGCCGGCCCCCGCGTACAGGCAGAGCAGATAGATGATGTCCGGATGCGCTTCCCCGAAGAGGAGCCGCGTGACCACCACCGCCAGGATCGTTTTCAGGCAGTCCCCCAGCAGAACGATCAGGCCCGCTTTGGTACCCAGCACCCGCAGGGCGTTGGTCGTCCCGGAATTCCCGCTGCCGTACTGCCGGATATCGATCCCCTTCGCCTTCCCGTAAAAGTAGGCCGTCTGAAACAGGCCGCAGACATAGCCGATCAAAATACAAACGATACGCTCCATTTTTTTCTCCTTTTCGTATGGTCATTTCCGTTCCCGGATGATGAATCGAAGCGGCGTCCCCCGGAAACCGAAGGTGTCGCGGATCTGGTTCTCTATATACCGGGTGTAAGAAAAGTGCATCAGCTCCCTGTCGTTCACAAAAATGACAAAGGTGGGAGGCTTTACCGACACCTGTGTAATATAATACAACCGCAGGATCTTTCCCTTGTCGTTTGGCGGCTGCTGCATGGCCACCGCCTCCGCCAGGATCTCGTTCAGCACCCCGGTGGCCACGCGCAGGGCGTGGTTCTCGCTGACCATGTCGATGGTCTCAAAGAGCTTGGGGAGCCGCTGTCCGGTCTTGGCCGACACAAAGAGGATCTCCGCATAGGGCATGTAGGACAGGGTGCTTCTCACCTTCTCCGAAAAACGGTAGATGGTCTTGTCATCCTTCTCCACGGCATCCCATTTGTTCACCGCGATGATCACCGCCTTGCCCCGGTCGTGGGCAATACCGGCGATCTTGGCGTCCTGCTCGGTGATGCCCTCCACCGCGTCGATCACCAGGACCGCCACATCCGCCCGCTCCACCGCGCTGACAGTGCGCAGGATCATAAAGCGCTCCAGCTCTTCCTTGACCTTGTTTTTCCGGCGCAGCCCCGCCGTGTCGATCAGCACATATTCCTTTCCCTGAAAGGTGATCTCCGTGTCCACCGCGTCCCTGGTGGTTCCGGCAATATCGGAAACGATCAGCCGGTCCTCCCCCAACAGACGGTTGATCAGGGAGGATTTCCCCACGTTCGGCTTTCCCACGATCGCCACTCTCGTCCGGTCGTCCTCCTCGTCCTCTCCCTCCGTCTCCGGGAAATGCTCCGCCACGGCCTCCAGCAGATCGCCCAGCCCCAGGCGGTTCGCCGCGGAAATGGCGTGCGGATCGCCGATCCCCAGATTATAGAACTCATAGACATCCGCCATATATTTTTCCGGGCTGTCCACCTTGTTGACCACCAGGAGGACCGGCTTGCGGGAACGCCGCAGTAGATCCGCCACCTTGGAATCCGCGTCCACCAGCCCCTGGTGCACGTCTACCATGAACAGGATGACATCCGCCGTGTCGATGGCGATCTGCGCCTGCTCCCGCATCTGGGACAGGATAATGTCCCTGCTGTCGGGTTCAATCCCTCCCGTGTCGATCAGGGTGAACGTCCGATCCAGCCAGGTCACGTCCGCGTAAATGCGGTCCCGGGTAATGCCCGGGGTATCCTTCACAATGGATATATTCTCTCCGGCGAGCGCGTTGAACAGGGTGGATTTCCCTACATTCGGTCTGCCCACCACCGCCACGATCGGTTTTCCTCTTCTCTCTGACATCGTCCGCCTCCCGTTTTTTCTCAAGGGCGCAGAGCTCCTGCGCGTCTGTCTGCCGTTCCCGCGTATACGGCTATGGGCCCCAGGACGTCACCGTTTCCCGGAACCCCCGCCAAGTACTGCCTCCAAAAACTCATATCCGCTTGATTTTACAATATTTAGGGGAACTTGTAAAGCCTTTTCCAAATCCGCCGTGGTCAGATCGTCCAAAAAGACGTCCTCCCCGCTGCGCAGCACGTTCTCCGGCAGCAGAAGCTCTCCGCCCAGTTCCTTTCCCAGAAGCTGGTCCCGGATATCCCCTCCGGTGAGCAGTCCCGAGACCGTGATCTGTTCCCCGAAGAAATGATTTATAATGGCATACAGATGGATCTCCACCTGCGGGTATGCCTCCGTGATCTGCCGGCACATCCGCTTCAGATACGGATACGCCAGGCGTCCGGTGGCTATGGACAGCTCCCTGCAGAGCTTCTCCCGGGCGGCCGCATCCTCCTTGGCCCTCCTCTCCGCCAGAGCTTCCGCAAACTCATCCAGAAAAAGCCGCAGCATACCGACGCCGTTCTCCAGCTGGAGGTACCCGTCGTAGCGCTCCGCCTCCGGGAGCTCCTCCCCCGCCAAAAGGTACCACTCGTCGCTGGCATGAACAAAGTGGACTCCATAGGACTCCATACAGAGTGCCTGATAGCGGTGGATGAGCTCCAGAACCTCCCGCGCGTCCGCCCCGGTAAAGGGTTCCAGCGGATAGAGCCCCTGGCGGTGTCTGGAAAGTCCCACCGGGACCACCGATACGCTCTCCAGCTCGGGGAGATACTTCATCAGCTCTCGGATGCTATAGTGAAGCTCCTCCCCGTCGTTGATCCCCTTGCAGAGCACGATCTGGCCATTCATCCGAATCCCCGCCGCGTACAGCGTGTCCACCTTTTTCAATGCCTCCCCGGCAAACCGGTTGTTGAGCATCCTGCAGCGAAGCTCCGGGTTCATGGTCTGGAAGGAAATATTGATGGGGGACAGGCGGTACCGGCAGATGCGCTCTATGTCATGGTCGGACATGTTGGTAAGGGTGACATAATTCCCCTGCAGAAAGGAAAGGCGGGAGTCATCATCCTTAAAATACAGGGTGTCCCGCATCCCCTTGGGCATCTGGTCGATAAAACAGAAGATGCACTTGTTGCGGCAGCGGCGGTACTCGTCCATCAGCCCGTTCTCAAAGACGATCCCCAGGTCCTCATCCGGCTCCTTGTCGATCTCCAGAAGCCACTGTTCCCCGTCCGGCTTCTCCGCCAGCACCTCGATGTAGTCATCCTGGATCAGGAACTGATAGTCAAAGATGTCCTCCAGCTCCGTGTCATTGATGGCGAGAATCCGGTCTCCCGGCGCGATCCCCATTTCCCCGGCGATGCTGCCGGGCTTCACTTCCTTCACTGTGTGGTTCTTCTGATTCATGGATGGCTCCTTTGACTCTTAACTGGCGCTCTTCTCTTCCCTTTCGCTCAGCCCGCTCCATGCGCCAAAGCGCGCTCCCGCGCTCTCCGCCGCTTCACGGCTCCTTTGGCGCTAAATTGGCGCTCCCTCAGCCGTCCTCCCGGGAGCCGGATTCGTGCAAGCACGATCCGGCTTCCGAAGGGACGGCTGGCTGAGCTGGTTACTTACATTGTACAAGAATTTCCTTGACGTGTCACTAGCAGAATGTTATAAAATATAGTGTGGCTGAATGGTTCAGACAAAAAGGAGAAAAAACATGCCGGATTTACAGAAGATCGAAAACGCGATGCCCGTGGCACCCCTAAAGATCGTGGCGATGCCTTCCGCGGAGTCCATGGGCCGCAGGATCAATGACTATATGGTGGAATTCCGCCGCAGCATCCACAACGACAAGGTAAAGCAGGATCCCGCCTTCCACGGCTATATCGAGAGCAACTATCTGCTGCATGTGGACATCCCCCGTTTCGGAAGCGGCGAGGGCAAGGCGACCATCACCGAGAGCATCCGCGGCAAGGACATCTTTATCCTGACCGATGTCTGCAACCACAGCATCACCTATCACATGAACGGCTACGAGAACCACATGTCCCCGGACGACCACTATCAGGACTTAAAGCGGGTCATCGCCGCGTGCAACGGCAAGGCGTGCCGCATCAACGTCATCATGCCCTTCCTCTACGAGGGCAGACAGCACAAGCGAAACGGCCGGGAGTCCCTGGACTGCGCCTTCTCTCTGGAGGAGCTGCGCAACATGGGGGTCAGCAATTTCATCACCTTTGACGCCCACGACCCCCGGGTACAGAATGCCACCCCCCTGAACGGTTTCGACAATTTCATGCCGCCCTATCAGTTCATCAAGGCCCTTCTCAACTCGGAGGACGACCTGTTGGTGGACAAGGAGCATCTGCTGGTCATCAGCCCCGACGAGGGCGCCCTGGACCGCGCCATCTACTTTGCCACCGTGCTGGGAGTGGACACCGGCATGTTCTACAAGCGGCGCGACTATTCCACCATCGTGGACGGCAAGAACCCCATCGTAGCGCACGAATTCCTGGGGGACAACATCGACGGGAAGGACATCATCATCATCGACGACATGATCTCCTCCGGCGGCAGTATGCTGGACACCGCCAAGCAACTGAAGAAAATGAACGCGCGGCGCGTCTTTATCTGCTGTACCTTCGGTCTGTTCACCGACGGCTTAAAGGCCTTCGACGCCGCTTACGAGCGGGGGGAATTCGACAAGGTGGTCGCCACCAACCTGACTTATCTTCCCCCCGAGCTGCAGTACCGCCCCTACTTTATCGAAGCGGATATGAGCAAGTTCGTGGCCTCTCTGATCGACTTTATGAACCATGACGCCTCCCTCTCCAATGTCCTGGCCACTACGGACAAGATCCACGGCATTGTGGAAGCGTACAACAACCGCACCAACATGGATATCGACGAGGACTAGCCGGTATACTCCGGAAACGTCAGCACTACCTTGAACAGATCCCCGTCCAGCTGAATCTCAAAGCTGCCGTCCTGGGCCTGGGTCAGGCTTTTGGCTA
>CANPWJ010000149.1 GCA_947584035.1 uncultured Acetatifactor sp.
AGGATCCCCACGTCCCCGTGGTCCTTGACCTCCTTGCGGTTGGAGCAGTAGCGGATCTCCCTGCCATAGAGCTCACTGTAGGCGATGGTGGCCGCCACGCTCAGCGGGATCCCCTTGTAGGCGGGCCCGAACAGCACGTCGAAATCATCCCCGTAATTGTCGTGGATCGCCCTGGCGTAATATTCCCCCAGCTTCTTGAGCTGCGCGCCCGTCACGTAGGCTCCCGCGTTCATAAAGAAGGGGGACTTTCTGCCGCTCTTTAAGGTGAACTCGCCGAATTTCAGGACGTCGCTGTCCACCATGAACTCGATAAATTCCTGCTTGTACTGTTCCATAGATATTCTTTCTCCCTTTCGTCCCAAACGATACCTGGGTGCTGCTGAAACTTACTAAATTATAAAGATTATAAAGGAAAACCGTCCGACTTTCAAGTGGTTTCGCAGAATGCTACGCCCGCTTGTTGAACACCGACTCCCGGGGATCCGACGGCATATCGAAATACGCCTCCTTGTCGTTGTGGGGAAACATCATCTCCATGTACAGGTTTCCCATCAGGCTTTTCACACGCTCCGCACTCACATCCTGGACCATCAGATCGTCCTTCTCCAGCCGCTTCAGGTTGGCCAGGAAATTCTCCACCTGCTCCCGCTCCGACGCCGCAGACCGGGCCGGCGGATACTCCACTGTCCCCCGGGACGCCGCGGCCGGGCCGCCCCTCTCGCCAGCTCCCTCCTCCCGGCGTTTCGCGCCCGCGCCGTTTTCCTCCTCCGCCGGCCGCATCAGCTTCCCTGTCTGCGGCAGATTGTACACCAGATTATGGCAGGTCTTGGCAAAGCACTCCGGGTCCCACTTGGCCAGAAACGTCATATCGTCCATGGTCAGCGCGTGCTTGTTGTGGATCTTGATATAGATATTCACAAGGCGCACATTTTTCTCCATAAGATCCCCCCGTATCCATCCGCGTCACCTTGCGGCCAGGGCCTTCGCAATATCCTCCTTCATGGCCAGGACCGCCGCTCTGGACGCGTCCGCATAATTCTGGGCGCCGTACTTCGCGTACTGCTCCTGCTGATACGCGGCGATGATCCCCCGGGAGGAATTGATGATGGCTCCCAGGCCGTCCTCGTTAAAGAAATGGACCAGATCCGCTCCCTTTCCGCCCTGGGCCCCGTACCCTGGCACCAGGATCAGGGTCCTGGGCATCTTTTTGCGGAGGAGCTTTCCCTGCTCCGGGTAGGTGGCTCCCACCACGGCTCCCACATAGCTGTACTGTTCTCCCATGCACTCCCCGCCCCAGGCGGCGACCTTCTCTCCCACGATCTCGTAGAGCGGCTTCCCGTCCACCAGGCGGTCCTGGAACTCGCCGCTGGAAGGGTTGGAGGTTTTTACCAGGACAAAGATCCCCTTCTTTTCCTCCTGGCAGACCTTCAGAAAAGGCCGGATCCCGTCGGATCCCAGGTACGGATTCACCGTGGCAAAATCTTCGCCAAAGCCGCTGTAGGATCGCTCTCCCACCTGCACCCTGCCCAGATGCCCCACCGCGTAAGCCTCGGAGGTGGAGCCGATGTCGCCGCGCTTTACATCCCCGATGACCACCAGCCCCTTCTCCCGGCAGTAATCCACCGTGCGCTTGAACACGGCCACTCCCGGCACTCCAAACTGCTCGTACATGGCGATCTGCGGCTTTACCGCCGGCACCAGGTCCCATATGGCGTCCACGATCCCCTTGTTGTACTGCCAGACGGCCTCCGCCGCGCCCTCCAGCGTCTCGCCGTACTCGGAAAACGCTTTCTTTTGGATCTGCTCCGGCACAAATTTCAGCATGGGGTCCAGCCCTACCACAATGGGCGCCCCGGTCTTTTGGATCTTTTCCATCAGTCGGTTGATCATTTTTTTCTCCGTTCCGCCGTCTCCCACGGCTGGTTATTCAGATTAAATTAAAAGCGAAAACACTATTTAACTTTTTTCTAAAAATATCTCTTTTTTTCGGTAAAATAAGCTATAATTAAATTAGCGCACTATATCAAAAGAAAAGGAGGTATACACTATGAACGTAAATGAAATTTTACTCAGGCTTCGCATCGAAAAAGGTGTCTACCAAAAGGAGCTTGCCTCCTACCTGAAAGTGTCCATTGGTACTATCTCCAACTATGAAAAGGGCATCCACAGCCCGGATCTGAACACGCTGTGTATGCTTGCGGACTATTTTGACGTAACCACCGATTACCTGCTGGGGCGCACCACCTCCCGCCATAATTCCGACACGCTGAGCCGGCCGCTCACCAAGGGATATCTGGTCTCCGACCTGCTCAATACCACTCTGGATCTTCCGCCGCAGGACATCTCCCGCCTGGTGGATTATGCGGAGCTTTTAAAGCGCGCGGGAGCGGCAAAGAGTTGACTACCTGGTTGACAAGAAGTCCTGTTCACGGACTGCCGCTTCATCGTCGGGGTAACTGTTCAGATAGCTGTTCAGCAGGACGGACGCTTTTTGATACTCCCCCAGATATTCGTAGGCCACGATCTCATTGAAGGACAGCGTCTGCATTATGCCGTTGTTCTCGATTTTCATGCCCGTCTGAAAAGCCTCCAGGGCTTTCTGGTATTCTTCCCGGTTCAATTCGCACAATCCCAACTGATTGAGGATTTCCGCATCCGGCTCATTCTGCGCCAGATAGCTGTTGTACACATTGGCCGCGTAGTTGTAATCTCCCATGGCCTCATACGCCTTCCCCAGGTACAGGCAGCTCTGCGCCCCCGCGTCCCTGGCCTGTTCCAGCGCGGAAGCCGCCTCCTGGTAGCTTCCCATGTAATAAAAGATACGGCCCTGGTCAAAGGCGGTAATCTGCTTGTCGGTATTGTCCAGGACCCGCTGCAGGTATTCCCTCCCCAGCTCCGCGTAGCCATAGTGCTCCAGCACCTGATAGACCTCGATCAGGCGGTCATAATTGCCGGGCTCCAGGGACAGCACCCGGTCAAAATCCGCCTTGGCGCCCTCATAGTCGGACTGTGCCAGCCGCACGGCCCCCCGCAGGAAACAGGCGTCCTTCTCCCCGCTCCGCAGAGCCAGGATGGCGTCGTAGGTCTGCTCCGCCTCGGCGTACCGCCCGCTCTTGGAGTAGGCCGCCGCCAGATAATAATTGATGTCGTAGTCTACCGACTGCACAAAGCCGCTGCCGGCCGCCAGCGCCTCCTGAAAGCAGACGATGGCCTGTTCATAGTCCACCAGCCCCATACAGGCGATCCCCTGGCCTCTGGCGGCCATCCGAAGATCCTCCCCCAGCTCCCGGGCCTGTGTAAACTGCGCCAGCGCCCCCGCATAATCCAGGCTCTCCAGCAGCTTCATTCCCTCTTCTGTTTTGGTGTTGCCGCTTCCGCAGCCGGCCAGGATCCCGATCAGCAAAACCCCTGCCGCACAAAAAGCCAGCCTTTTCCCATATCGCTCCATGGTCTCCCCTGTTCTTCTGCCTTACTACGCCTCCAGCTGCGAGGTACAGTGCGGACATCTGGTGGCGTCAACCGCGATCTCGCTCTTGCAGTAGGGGCAGGTTTTCGTGGTAGGCGCCGCCGCGGGCTCCTCCTTGTGGGAGAACTTATCGCTCACCGTGTTGATGGCCTTCACCAGGCAGAAGATCACGAACGCCGTGATCAGGAAGTTGATGACCGCCGTGATAAAGTTGCCGTAGGTCAGCACCGGAGCCGCGTCCCCGCTCCCCAGCTTCACCATCAGATTGCTGAAATCCGTGCCGCCGAAGATCCCAAGGATGGGCGTGAGAATATCCTGGTTCAGGGAAGTCACGATGGATGTAAACGCGCCGCCGACGATCACGCCCACCGCCATGTCGATCACGTTTCCGCGCATGATAAATTTCTTGAATTCATTCAGAAAGCCTTTTCCCTTGTTCATCTTCCTTTTCCTCCGCTGTAGCTTCGTTCTTTTTCAGGATGCCCTGCTATATTACATAGTAACACAAGAACGGGAGAAGCTCAATAGAACTTTTCCAAACGGCTGCCCTTTTTCCGCCGCGGGCGGATTTTGCGTTTGCATGTTCGGACCCGTTCCGATATACTATAGTCAGGTACGCGCAGGACAACTGCGCGGCCGGACGGAGGTTTGGGAACCCATGCAGAAGATCAACGACGACATCCGACAGGGCCATTTCCGGCAGGTCTACCTTCTCTATGGCGAGGAGCGCTATCTCAAAAGGCAGTATGCCGAGCGGCTCCAGAAGGCCCTGTGCGGCGACGGGGACACCATGAACACACATTTTTATGAGGGAAAGGAAATCTCCGTGGGCGAGATCATCGACCTGGCGGAGACGCTCCCGTTTCTCGCAGAGCGCCGGGTCATCTTTATCCGCGACAGCGGCCTTTTTAAGTCCGGCGGGGAACAGATGGCGGAATATCTGGCCTCCCCCAGCGAGACCGCCTTCTTTGTCTTTGTGGAGAGCGAGGTGGACCGGCGCAGCAAGCTCTACAAGACGGTGCAGTCCAAGGGGTACGCGGCCGAGTTTTCCGCGCAGGATGAGGCCACGCTGAAGCGCTGGGTAGCCGGGCTTTTAAAGAAAGAGGGAAAGGGCATCGCGGAGAGTACGCTGCAGCTGTTCCTGTCAAAGACGGGGACGGACATGGAAAATATCCGGACAGAGCTGGAAAAGCTGATCTGCTACTGTATGGACCGGGATTCGGTGACCGTAGAGGATGTAAACGCCATCTGCACCAACCGCATCAGCAACCATATTTTCGACATGGTGAACGCCATCGCCGACCGGCAGAAGAAGCGGGCGCTCAGCCTGTATTACGATCTGCTGGCCCTGCGGGAGCCTCCCATGCGCGTCCTGTTCCTGATCGCCCGGCAGTATCACCTGCTGCTCCAGACCAGGGTCCTGCGGCAAAAGGGATTTGACAATAAGGCGATCGCCTCACAGATCGGCGTTCCTCCCTTCGCCGTCGGGAAATACACAGCTCAGGCGGCCAAATTCAAGACCGCCGACTTAAAGGAGGCCGTCCGTCAGTGCGTGGAGACGGAGGAAGCGGTAAAGACCGGGCGCATGAATGACCGGATGGCCGTGGAAGTGCTGATCCTGTCCATGCTCTGAACACACAAAATGAGAGGAATCACAAGCCCAGCCGTCTGTGATTCCTCTCATTCTTCGTCCTTGTCGATCACGACCTCCATGATATCCTCTATCGAACAGTCGAGAATATTGCACAGCCGATCCAGGATCGGCGTCTTTACGACCATGTTGTGCCGCAGTCTGTGCAGCTGCGCATAGTCGATCCCGTAATCTTTGATCAGCTTATACTGGCTGATCTGCTTTTCTTTTAACGTGACCCACAATCTGTCGAATTTTATCATAATTTGTCACCCTACATTGTATTTTAATTTGTAGCAGATTATAATATATAGTGCGTATACGCACAATCTTATCCGACAGCTCACAGATGGCGGTATATGCTCTCCGCGGGAGAGATCCATCCCGCACTTACCAAGTGACGATCCATAAAAGAAAGGGGACCAAGACACATGAACAAACCGTTATCTGAACAGATCCATTCTTATCGCGAAAAACTTCGCTTCAAGCGAAAGCTCCGGGCCATGGACCGCTGGTGGCGCCTGATGGGGAGCAGCTGCTTCGACCCCTATCCGCCCTCCTTTTATTACACCCACACGGAGGAGGAGATCCGGCGCATCACGGAGGAACTGGTGGCCCGCCTCCGGGCCATGATCGAGGAGGCGGACCAGCCGGACTGACGGCACAGACGATAGCGGCTGGTACGCTCAGCGAAACGGGCTGATCCGCACCTGATCCCCCTCAAACCGGACGGTGAGAGCGCCGGACTCCGCCGTCCCAAAGACGGCGGCTCCCGCCCGCTCCAGGCGCTCCAGCAGCTCGGCATGGGGATGTCCATAGCGGTTGTCCCTTCCGCTGGAGATCACCGCCGCCTGGGGCGATATCTGCTCCAGAAATTCCGGCG
>CANPWJ010000150.1 GCA_947584035.1 uncultured Acetatifactor sp.
CGCCAGCCATCTCTCCCCTCTCGGCCCGGCACAGCGCCCCCCTGCCACCAGGCAGACCAACCTTGCCAGAAGGAAGGTCACGAGCACATTACAGACATCCGCCGCCCGCTCCCCCAGCAGCAGAAGGAGCTGCAAAAGCCCGTGGGTCATGCTCCTGCCGCCCCAGTTATGGTAATGCCAGATCTGCGCCTCCACGATATCCCGAAGGCCGCGGACCGGCTCCTCGGAAAACAGCTTCGTGGCGTACCACAGGTCATCCATCATAAACGGAACCGCCCTGTGGGTCCGATAGAGAACGGCGGCAGTCACCGACAGAAGCACACAGGCAATGATCCATAGAAACCGATCCTTTTTTTCTTTTCTATCCATTTTCCCGTCACCTCACCCGGTCCCGCGCCTCCCGTTCCGGCCACAGGGCGCAAAGCATTTTCCCATCGTCCGCCCGAGCGTTTCCCCTCAGAGCTTCATGTTTTTGATGCGGTCCACCGCCTCCACCGTGTTCTCATAGCTTCCGAAGGCGGTCAGGCGGAAATACGTCTCCCCGCTGGGGCCGAAGCCGGAGCCGGGCGTCCCCACCACATGAACCTTCTCCAGAAGATAATCAAAGAACTCCCAGCTGGTCATGCCGTTGGGCGCTTTCAGCCAGATATAGGGCGCGTTGACGCCGCCGGACACGGTGTAGCCCGCACCCTTCAGTCCCTCGTAGATATAGCGGGCATTGTTCATGTAATAGGCAACCTGTTTTTTCAGCTGCTCCCTTCCCGCCTCCGTGTAGACCGCTGCTCCCGCCTTCTGCACGATGTACGGCGCCCCGTTGTACTTGGTGCCGTGGCGTCTCGCCCACAGCGCGTGAAGGGACACGTCCCCAGCCTTCAGCTCCTTGGGGATCACGGTGAAGCCCAGCCGGACGCCGGTAAACCCGGCATTCTTGGAGAAGGAGCGGAACTCAATGGCACAGGTCCTGGCCCCCTCGCACTCGTAGATGCTGTGGGGCACATCCGGCTCGGATATGTAAGCCTCATAGGCCGCGTCATAGAGGATGACCGCCCCCACCCTGTTGGCATAGTCCACCCACTCCTGGAGCTGCGCCTTGCCGATGGCGGCTCCGGTGGGATTGTTGGGGAAGCACAGATAGATCAGATCCGGCGTCTTACTCGGAAGCTCCGGCGCAAATCCGTTGTCCGCCGTACAGGGCATGTAGATCACGTCGCTCCAGGTCTCCGTCCCGCTGTCGTAGGTGCCGGTCCTTCCCGCCATGACATTGGAATCCACGTAAACGGGGTATACCGGGTCGCAGACCGCGATCTTATTGTCCAGGCTGAAGATCTCCTGGATATTCCCGCAGTCGCATTTCGCGCCGTCCGACACAAAGATCTCATCCGCGCTGATCTCGCATCCGCGGGCCTGGTAATCCTGTTTTGCGATGGCGTCCCGCAAAAATTCATAGCCCAGATCCGGCGCGTACCCGTGGAAGGTCTCCGCCTTCGCCATGTCGTCCACCGCGCTGTGCAGGGCATCTATGATCGCAGGCGCCAGGGGCTGGGTCACGTCCCCGATCCCCAGACGAATGATCTTCGCCTCCGGGTGCGCGGCACTGTAGGCGCTCACCTTTTTGCCGATGGTGGAAAACAGATAGCTCCCCGGCAGTTTCAGATAGTTGTCGTTTACTTTGAACATATTGGATCCCTCTCTTTCTCTCGTTTACAGATCGATCTCCCCTTCAAATACGGTGGTCGCCGGTCCTGTCATGTACACCAGATCCCGTTCCCTGTCCCATCGGATGACCAGCTCTCCTCCTAACAGTTTAACAGTTACGCGCCGGTCCGTCTTCCCGGTCAGCACGCAGGCCACCGCGGTCGCGCAGCAGCCCGTGCCGCAGGCCAGCGTCTCTCCGGTCCCGCGCTCCCACACCCGCATAAAGACGTGCCTTCTGTCCCGCACCTCCACAAACTCCGTGTTGGTCCGGCGGGGAAACCGCTCATGGGTTTCAAACTTTGGCCCGATCTGTTCCAGCGCAAGCCCTCCCACGCCCTCCATAAAGATCACCGCATGCGGATTGCCCATGGAGACGCAGGTCATCCGGTACTCGGTCCCGTCCACCAGGATCGGCTCATCCACCGCGCTCTCCCCCGCCGCCTTCACCGGGATCTCCTCCGGCGCAAGGACGGGGCTTCCCATATTGACGCGCACGCGGGCAACCGCTCCCCGGTCTCCCGCTCCCGCACGCTCCACGAAAAGCTCCAGCTCCTTCACCTTTCCGCAGCTGGCCACGGTGATGCGCTCCTGATCGGTGAGCCCCTTGTCATACACATACTTTGCCACACAGCGGATGCCGTTCCCGCACATCTCGGCCCTGCTGCCGTCCGCGTTGTACATCTGCATCTCGAAATCGGCGATGTCCGAGGGCTGGATAAAGATCACCCCGTCGCCTCCGATCCCAAAATGACGGTCGCTGAGCCTCCGGACCAGCTCCGGCCGCTCCTCCTCCGGGATCCGCTCCCGCGCGCCGTCCACGTAGATATAATCGTTTCCGCACCCGTGCATCTTGGTAAACTTCATTTCTGCTCCTCCCGGCTCCTGCCTTTTTTTGCTCCTACGCTTATGATCCTGTCTTTTTCCCTGCCTGGGAACCGCCGGGCAGGACTTTTCCCGCCCGTTCCGCCCGGCCGCGGCCTTATGTTTTCATCATGGAAAGCACCATCTGAGCGGTCTCCACCAGGTTGGTCCCGCTGTCCATGCTGCACTTCTGCAGATATCGGTGCGCCTCCGCCTCCGTCATGTGGTTGCGCGTCATCAGCACCTCCTTGGCCTCCCCCAGCAGGGCCTCCTCCTCCTCGTTCCGCACCCGCGGGCTCTGCCTCCGCTTCCGTCTGCGGCGCAGGATGCTTTCCGCCATCATATTCACCGTGTTGACCAGATCCCCCACCTTCAAGGGCATGGAGAGGCACATGATATCGTTTCCCTGGCACTCGTTGATGATCCGCTGCGACGCTAAGAGCAGCATTTCAAATCCGGGAGGAAGGCACTCCCGCAGCTCCGAGTAGATCATATCCACCATCTTGTAACTGCATATCACGATGCCGTCGTTCAGACCGTCCATCTGGCTGATCGCCTGTGCGCCGGTGGCACAGACACCGGTAGCGCTGAAGCCGTTTCTCACCAGAACATTTTTGATACCCCTGGCATCTTCCGTTTTGGGCAGCACTACAATAATGTTCGTCACATGCCTGCCTCCTTTCCGTCAGATTTTATTCATCCCATACCGGAAGCAGACTCTAATATTTATACAGGTACCGCTCGATCTCCCACTGGGACACCTGGGCGCGGTACTCCTGCCATTCGCGCCTCTTGGCGTCCACATATCTCCTGGCAATATGCTCTCCCAAAACCTGACGGATAAAATCGTCCTTCTCCAGCTCCTCCACGGCCTCCATCAGGGAGTAGGGCAGCTTGTCAATCCCCATGCTCTGGCGCTCCTCCTCCGTCATGGCAAAAATGTTGCCGCTGACGCTCTCCGGCGGCTCGATCCGGTTGACGATGCCGTCCAGCCCCGCCCGCAGACAGACTGCCAGCGTCAGGTAAGGGTTTGCCGCGGAGTCCGGGCTTCGCAGCTCGATCCGGGTTCCCTCCCCGCCCTTTGCCGCCGGGATGCGGATCAGGGGGCTCCTGTTCGTGCTGCTCCAGGCGATATAGACCGGGGCCTCATATCCCGGCACCAGCCGTTTGTAGGAGTTGACAATGGGATTGGTGATCGCCGCCATCCCCTTAATATGCTTCATCAGCCCTCCGATAAAGTAGTAGGCTTCCCGGCTCAGCCCCAGAGCGTCCTCCGGATCCCCGAAAATATTTTTCCCGTCCCGGTGGAGCGACATATTGATGTGCATACCGGACCCGTTTACCCCCGACTTGGGCTTCGGCATAAAGGTGGCGTGGAGCCCGTATCTTCTGGCGATAGTGCGCACGGCCAGCTTGAAGGTCATAATATTGTCGGCCGTGTGGAGCACCTCGTCATAGCGCAGATCGATCTCGTGCTGTGCCGGGGCGATCTCGTGGTGGGACGCCTCGATGACAAAGCCCATCTCCTCCAGCGTCATCACCATGTCGCGCCTTGCGTTCTCCCCGCAGTCCAGAGGGCCCACATCAAAATAGCCCGCCTGCTCCTGGGTGTCCACCGTGGGCTTTGCGTTTTCGTCCGTATCAAAGAGGAAGAACTCGCACTCCGGCCCCACCTGGAAGGTGTAGCCCAGCTTCTCCGCCTCCCGGATAGCGTTCTTTAAAATGTATCTGGGATCCCCCTCGAAGGGCTTCCCGTTGGAGCGGTAGACGTCGCAGATCATCCTGCCGACCTTGCCCTGCTGGGGCCTCCACGGAAAGGTTTCAAAGGTGGAATAGTCCGGATAAAGATACATGTCGGACTCCTCAATGCGCACAAAACCGTCAATGGAAGAACCGTCAAACATACACTGGTTATCCAGCGCGCGCTCCAGCTGGCTGGCTGTCACGGCAATATTCTTCAGATTTCCAAACATATCCGTAAACTGCAGACGGATAAACTCCACATCTTCCTCCTCCACCATCCGGATAATATCTTCCCTGGAATAGTTTTTCATACCTTACCTCCATCTCTTTTTCTTTCCCATCACACAGACGGACAAAAAGGCATCCTTACCCCCCTGTAAGAACACCTCCGTTCCATATCCTATACCCTATGATAACCGCCGCTCTGACCCCTTGTCAATAAAAATCTCCGGCGGCATAAACCGCCGCGCACACGCATAGTCTTTAGTAACAACACATCCTTTCAAGAAGGATCCAAGGAGCGTATCTATGAGTGCAAAAACCAAAATTGTCGTGCTTCATATGAAAGAACTGATCTATACCGCTATTTTTGCCGCGCTTGGCATCCTGCTCCTCGCGCTGCTGGCCGTGATCTTTATGCCGGACAAAAAGGAAGGGGCGGACAAAGCATCCGGACAGCCAACGTCCGAAGGCAGTCTTCCGGACACCCAGGGCACTTCCTCCCCGGAGGCCGCCCCTTCCGCTTCCGATTCCGTCTACATACCGGGCATTTACACGACGGAGCTGGTGCTCGGAGGACAGTCTGTGAACGTGGAGGTCATTGTGGACGCCGCTTCCATCACTTCCATTCAGCTGGTCAACTTAAGCGAAACCGTCACGACGATGTACCCCCTGCTCCAGCCCGCCTTTGACTCCATCTGTGAACAGATCTACGACACACAGTCCCTGGATCAGGTGACCTACTCCCCGGAGAGCAAGTACACTTCCCTGGTGCTGCTGGAAGCCATCCGGACTTCCCTGGAGAAGGCGCTCATCTCTGACAACGGGTAACCGTCCCACCGGCTTTTGTCTGCCCGCGCGTCAGCCCCGGTCCTTTTCAAGCGCCTGAAGCTGTTCCAGCCAGATACGCGCGCACGCATCGGAGGGCATCCGCAGGTCTCCCCTGGGGGAGACCGCTACGCTTCCCACCTTGGGGCCGTCGGGCAGACAGGAGCGCTTAAACTGCTGGGAGAAGAACCTGCGGTAAAACACCAGTAGCCATTTCAACACCGTCTCCTCATCATACTGCCCCGCGAACGCCCGCACGGCCACCCGGTACACCTTGGCCGGTTCAAACGCGCAGCGGAGCATATAATACAGAAAGAAATCTTGGAGCTCATACGGCCCTACCAGATCCTCCGTCCGCTGGGCGATCACCCCTTCCACCGGCGGCAAAAGCTCCGGGCTCACCGGGGTGTCCAGCACATCGCCAAGGATCTCCGCCAGCTCCCGGCTGCCGCACGTATCCGCATAATAACGCACCAGGTGTCTCACCAGCGTCTTGGGCACTCCCACGTTGACCCCGTACATGGACATGTGGTCCCCGTTGTAGGTCGCCCATCCCAGCGCCAGCTCCGACATGTCCCCGGTGCCGATGACCAGG
>CANPWJ010000151.1 GCA_947584035.1 uncultured Acetatifactor sp.
CCAGTAAGATAATTTTGGACAAGCTGCATTTTCTCCTCAAGCAGCGGAAGGTTTTTACTGTCGATATTGACAGACATACGGAATTCTGAGAACGCTTTATCCACACTTTCCGCCTCCTGCCGGAATATTTTATCCACGGTACCCAGGATCCGCAGCGTCATTTCCTCTTTGGTACGGTCCGTTTCCTCTTTAAATTCTGCCACAGCCGTTTCCACCCGTTTTTCCATTTCCGAAAGGGTCGTGGCGGAGGTGATTAGCGATCAATAACGACCCTATGATCGCACCAACGATGGGCCATAGGATCGTCCCAGCAGCCATCGCCGCCGTTCCAGCCGCTGCTGTGCCGACTGCATGTACCGCTATGCCGGCTCCGGCCGCACCGGCGACAGCCCCCAGTCCGCCTCCCGCTATCTCCATATTTTTCACCAAACGATCCCTGGAGTTTCTGGCTTTCCACAACTTCATAAACAACTCCTCGGATGCGTCTGAGAGACTGTGATAATAGTCTTTTGTCACCTCCAGATCGTTGACGGTCCGTGTCACCAGACCTTTTTTGCTCTCTGCCAGCGTACCGTAAAATCGATCTTCCAGCTCCAGTGCCATACTCCTTTTTTCAAGGTACCCCACCGCGTTTTCAAACACCTTCTCCAGCTCCGCAAGATACCCCCGGATACTCTCCTGGGTCTTGCGATTGACATTGTCTGTCATACGCTTCCGGTACCCTTCGTTCATCAGGTTCAGATAATCCATGAAATCAGTACTTCCATTGGGAAAATATTCCCGGATCTTATGGGGATCCAGTTTCGCTATGATCTCACGCCGATATGCGTCGATCTCACTTTCGATCTCCCGCCGGAGAGCTTCCTTCAAATCCCAGATCTGATTCTGGCTGTTTTTCAAAAAGGCATCCATTCCCAAATCGATCTTTTCTAAAGCGGAAAGGTCCGACTCATACTGTTTCCGGCGCTTCTCCATGGAGGCTCCCAGTTCTTCCATTAACGCCTTCAGTCTCAGGAAATTTTCCCGCTGCTTGGTCAAAATAGGGTTCTCGCCAATCACCTGCTCCGCGACATATTGTCTCAATGCGGTATATCCGCTCTTATCCGTCTTTCCTTCCGATTCCCACTGGGAGGACACTCGGAACACGGGAGCCGCTATCCCCGCCTCCTTCATATAACGGTGCAGACGAGCTTCATTTTTTTGAAGGGTGTCCTCATTTACCAGGTCGCATTTCGTCAGAACAAAAACCACCTTTCGGGGCTCTACCCCTTCCAGGAGCTCCCATACCGCGGCATCTGTCACCGACTGCGCGGCATACAGCACGAACAGTACGCTGCTCATGCCAATGTACTTTTTCATACGCTCCAGAGTCTCTTTCCTTCCCGCCTGATCCAGCCCCTGGGTGTCGATGATCTGCAAGCCATCCAAAGGTTCCTTTTTCCGAAAGATTCTCGTCACATCCTCATCGACCTTTAAGACGGCTTCCTCCACACCATAACGGTACTCCTGTATCCTCCCGAGATCCCTTCTCTCGATCCCGTTAAACAGCGCATCGTGAAAAAGCCGATTCAGAAAACTGCTTTTTCCAACGCCGCTGTTCCCGATCGCTACAAAGGTGATTGCCTCCGAAACCTCCTGAAGGAACCTGCGAACAATCTCTTTATCTTCCGCTGCGTCGCTGTCCTTTAATACGACGCTCACATTGGTCAGAAGTTCTTCCATCATCCGTTTATCCCGGTACTGAAAAGGATTCCCTTTTTCTTCCATGCGGCAATCACCTGCCTTTCTGTGAGAACACACAAATCAAATGGCGGAATACGGTTCGCGCATCCGCTTTGGAATTATGCTCCAAATGCCGAAGAAATGCGGCAGGTTACAATAATCAACTAAAATAAATCAGGGAAACAACAATGTAATCCTGCGACACTTCCCGCGCTCATTGAACCTAAGATTCCAAATATAACACATAGGATCCAAACACTTACGGCAACGATCCCCAATGTCTTGCCGGTCATCGCTCTATTTATCCCCTTTTGGGCTCCCTTGCTGCCGTTTGTAATGGCTAAGATACCGAACACCATGGCAAGGATTTCCGGAAAAATCAACAGAGAACTCCAACAGGTAAGCAAGTCAAACAGAAGCGCCAAAATCCCCATCACCAAGGATACTGTACTTTTCTTTTGAATGACCTCTTCCGACTGCTGATTTTCAGACCCATGAAACTGCGGTCCCCCCGAAGCCTGTCCCAGATTGGGCGCAACCATGTTAGGAGCTCCCGTATTCGAGTTCCCCGTATTGAGTGCCCCGCATTTGGGGCAATAAGCCTTCCCCGTCTCCAGTTCTTCGCCACATACAATACACTTCATCCTTCGTTCCTCCTGTTTTTAATGTATTATCTCATTTCAATTCCAAACACGTATATCCCCAGATTTTTAAGAAGCCAGTTCGCATAAAAAATAATAATCCCCGCATAGACATACCCCATTTTATAGGGCATCTTCCGAATAGGGCCATCCGGCCAAAGGACCGACACTATGTAACGAACCGCCCACAGACAGAAAATTCCTGCCACATAAGGAATAATGGGATAGTAATAAATGCTTAAAAGGACATTCCCCCGCAGCAAAGCAAACAGAGCCCTCGTCCCACCGCAGCCCGGACAGTACAGTCCTGTCTTGTTGTGAAAATCGCATTCACCCTCTAGTTTCAATACAGACAACAGCCATTCCGCCACTTGAACCATCATAAACCGACTCCCTCAACAAACTACAGTACCTTCTGCCCACAGTTTGTGCAGAAGGATTCCCCATTTTCCAACGTCTGCCCACAGTTGCTGCAGATCTTGACGCCGGCTTCCGCCACAGGCATCTTGGGAGCCTCCACGGGAGCACTAAGCCGCTTCCCACAGAAATTACAATATATGCTGCCATAAGGTATGATCGCCCCACAGTCCAGGCACATCATCTTCCCTTCCAGGCGCAGCATATTCTGATAAAAATTCTTTTTATTTTCCTCTGTTTTTTTGATCTGATCGATGAGTGCAAGATATGCTGGTTCTACGGATGGGTCGTCCTTGTGGTCCTGATAAAATAACTGACCCAACTGTGCGATCTTCTGCTGGATTTCACGCTCTGCGTTTGCCAGATTTTCCTTCAGATGATCCATTTCGGTCGGCGGTGTATGCGTATTATTGTTTTTAAAAACCATCTTCTCTGTTATCCTCCTTTCTGCTTCCCGCATAATTTCCCTTTCGCAGAGTATCCTACTCTATGAATGAGAGACAGCGGCAAAGGTCTTAGACAGTTTGGACATATTCTCCTGCTTAAGCTGCAGGGAAGGGTGCACGTAACGATTCAGGGTGATGTTTACACTGGCGTGGCCCAGGATCTCGCTCAGGCACTTGAGATCAAAACCGCTCTCCACACAGCGCGTGGCGAACGTATGGCGCAGACTGTGAAAGCCGGCCCCGTCGATACCGCATGCCGACAAGACCTTTTTAAAATGATACTGCATGACCCGCGGCTCCACATAACGCGCGCACTCCCCGGTCAGAAAAAAGGCATCCGGATGGGCCAGCCTCTTTTTTATGTGCGGAAGCAGTATCTCCGGAAGAGGAATGACCCGGAGAGAGCAGTCGCTCTTTGGCTCGGATATTTCGATCCGGGTTCTCGCCGCGCCGTCCTCCAGGGTCTGGAGACGCTGCATAGTACGGCGGACACAGAGCGTCCTCTCGGAGAGCGAGATATCGGACCATTTGAGCGCGCAGAGCTCCCCTACCCGCAGCCCCGTAAAAAGGCACAGCAGGATCCCTTCGTTCCGCAGATCCGGATGGGTGACGAGATAGCGGCAAAGCTCCTTCTGTTCCTGGACGGAAAAAACGCGGATCGGTCTGCTTTTCTGCCGGATATGGATGTCCAGCGGTTCTGCGATCTTACCTTTCAGAATATTTTTTAGTACGGACATAATATCCTGAACCGTCTTTGCGGAAAGCCTCCTCCCGTCCCCTTCGGATTCAAGAAGCACGTCCGCGAACGCCCGCACCCTCCCTCCGGTGATCTGGGAAAGCGGCACCTCTCCCCAAGAGGGCAGCAGATAACGGTTCAATATATTGGAATATTTCACCATTGTGGATGCCTTCACAAGCTGCTTTGTGTGCCTTTTCCACTCAGCTGCGGCATCGGAAAAAACGGGATCCAAAAGAAGGTCCGCCGCTGTCGTCTGTTCTGTAGCTTTCTGTGTCATTTTTTGTCCTCCATTTTTTAGAATGTTAATGAAAATTTTATATTTTTTATATTTTTTTCGTAATATCTTGACAAATAAACGATTTTCCTGTAACTTTATTTATTGGTACGAGGTTTTGGCTTCTCTCATAGAGTAGGATACTCTGCGAGAAAACGGGCCTTCTCTTCTGCCAATTTGTACAGAGGAGGAACATTCCAGGTGTATTTCTGCAAAAATTGTGGCGAGCCTTACAGTACGGATGAAGCGATCATGTGCGTGAAGTGCGGCGTGGCCAAAGGGCAGGGAAACCGTTACTGTCACAGCTGTGGCAAACCACTTCAGCAGGGAGCGGCGGTGTGTATGAACTGCGGTGTATCCGCTGAAGACCCGGCTCCTGCGGGGGCAAAGTCGAAGCTGGTGGCCGGTCTGCTGGGCATTTTTGTCGGCTGTCTGGGAATCCACAACTTTTACCTCGGATATACCGGAAAAGCAATAGCCCAGCTGGTGCTCACAGTCGTCGGTATCGTGCTGAGCTGTATCCTGATCGGTTTCTTTATGATATTGGGCGCATGGATCTGGTCCCTGATCGAGGGCATTCTGATCCTCACCGGAAAGATCGACAGGGATGCACAGGGAAGGCTTCTGACAGATTAACTTTTCATTATTTTTAAAAAAAGGAGAAACAAAATGGACGGACAGAACTTTAACAACGATGTACAGAACTACACCGCTCCCAGCCAGGACGGGAACAACAACACCAATGTGCTTGCTATCCTGAGCCTTGTGGCAGGTATCCTTTCCATTATCATGGCCTGCTGCGTGACCTGGGTCGGCATCATCCTCGGTATCGCCGGTATCATCCTGGCAATCTTTGCCAACAAGCAGGGCAAGACCGGTTTGGCTACCGCTGGTATGATCTGTTCCATCATCGGTATCGTGATCGCTGTTCTGATGATCATTTTGGTCATAATCCTGGGCGTTGGCCTTGGACTGACCGGTTTTAATCTGGGTTGATTTTCTAAGAGAAACGGCGGATTCAAAAACAACGGATGTCACGCTTGCGCGACATCCGTTGTTTTGTTATAATCGATCTGACAGAAAACAGTTTTTATGATAGGAGATACGGTGGATATAAAACGAACCCGCTCCTGCCCGGGCAGAAGCGACAAGAAAAGTGATTTTGAGACACAGCTCTATCGGATCGGGCTGGCCGCCATATTATTCGGAGGAATCGCAGGATGGATCTATCTGCGGGTCATCGTGCCCCGCTTCTCTCCCCCCTGTGCGCTCTATCGGATAACCGGGATCTACTGTCCCGGCTGCGGCGGGACGCGCGCGGTGGAGGCGCTTCTGCACGGCCATCCGCTCCTCTCGCTCTGGCTGCATCCGCTGGTCCTTTACACCCTGGTGATCTTCGGCGGCTTCATGCTGACGCAGACCCTGGCGCGGCTCCGGCTCGGACATATCCGGGGATGGAAATTCCACAACTGGTACCTGTGGGGCGCGCTTGGGATTTTAACCGTCAACTGGCTTCTGAAAAACATTCTGCTCGTTCGGTTCGGCATCGCCCTGCCGCTCTCGTAGATCGGATGGGCGTTCCCCTTCCCCTATTCGGATCCGGTAGACGCCGTCGTCCCTTCCGGTGCGGCGGTGGCCAGTCCGATGGCCTCCGGATCCTCCCCGTGCAGGAGCGTAATGATGATCTGGAC
>CANPWJ010000152.1 GCA_947584035.1 uncultured Acetatifactor sp.
CCGGCGATGGCGCAGATGCGGTCGCGGATCGCCTTCATGGTGTCAATGTCAAACACCGAATCCACATCCTGCACCACCACGGCCAGACGCTCCAGCCCCATGCCGGTGTCGATGTTTTTCTGGGCCAGCTCCGTGTAATTTCCGTGCCCGTCGCTGTCAAACTGAGTGAACACATTGTTCCAGACTTCCATAAAACGGTCGCAGTCACAGCCCACCTTGCAGTCGGGTTTGCCGCAGCCGTACTTCTCTCCCCGGTCATAGTAGATCTCCGAGCAGGGGCCGCAGGGACCCGCGCCGTGCTCCCAGAAATTGTCGCAGGCGCCGTTCTCATCCCGGTAAAAACGGGTGATCTTCTCCGCGGGAACGCCCACCTCATTCACCCAGATATCAAACGCTTCGTCATCCTCGCAGTAGATGGAGGGATAAAGCCGCTCCGGATCCATTCCGATCACCTTCGTCAGAAACTCCCAGCTCCACGCGATCGCCTCATGCTTAAAATAGTCCCCAAAGGAGAAATTCCCCAGCATCTCAAAGAAGGTCAGATGCCTGGCCGTCTTTCCCACATTCTCGATATCCCCGGTGCGCACGCACTTCTGGCAGGTGGTCACTCTCCTTCTGGGCGGCACTTCCTGGCCGGTAAAGTAGGGCTTTAAGGGCGCCATACCGGAATTGATGATGAGCAGACTGTTGTCATTGTGAGGCACCAGAGAAAAGCTCTTCATTTTCAGATGGCCCTTGCTCTCGAAAAAATCCAGGTACATTCTTCTCAGTTCGTTTACACCGCGTTTCTGCATGGTCTTTATCCTCCATAGCGATTTCTGTCATAACCGCCCTTACACATTATACTTTACACATTATAGGAGGTAATTGGGAACTTGTCAATTAGTAGTCTCCCTCCTCCAGCACCTCGTTCAACGCGTCTCTGGCATTTCGGATCCCGTCGTGGTCCCCCTTGTCCAGCGCGGCCTCAAAGGCGGTGATGTAATGATCCAGCCTCCTTCGCCGCTCTCCCAACGCCTCCTCGTACATGCGCTCCGCGCGCAGACGCGTCAGGCGGTTCTCCTCGTGATCCCGCGGCTGCATCTTCAGGTAGGACAGCTCCGCCATGCGCTTCTCGATCTCTTCCTCCGTCATCTGGTTGTCCTGCCCCTTGATGATGATTTTCTGGGTCCTGCCGGTAGAGTTCACCTTCACCTCCACCTCCAGCAGGGAATTGATATCGTAGGTGTAGGTCACATCGATGGATTCCTGCCCTCTGGGCGCTTTGGGCACCTCCACCTCCAGCTCCCCCAGGTACAGGTTGTTTTTGGCAAAACGGCTCTCCCCCTGCAGCACCCGGACCCGCACCTTATCCTGATCGTCCCGGACCGTGTACAGCCGCTCCGTGTGGCTGGCGGGGATCACCGTGTTCCGCTCGATGATGGGACAGAACCTTCCCTCCTCATACCTTCCCTCCTCATATTCCACGACCACCTCGGTGCCCAGCGTAAAGGAGCACACATCCGTCAGGATGACCTCCTTCACCTCCTCCCTGCGCTCCTTCATGGCCGCCTGGACCGCCGCTCCCAGCGCCACGGTCTCATCGGGATTCAGCCGGGTATCCGGGAACTTGCGAAACAGCCGGATCAGGAAGTCCCGCACCACGGACAACCGGGTGGCCCCGCCGATGAGAAGCACCTCGTCGATATCGGCGAGCTTTAATCCGGCGTCGGAGAGACTCTTCTTCACCGGCTCCCGGATCTTCATCAAAAGCTCCTCACACGCCTCCTCATACTCCCGGCAGGAAATCTCCTCTTCCCGCGTCTCCCCCCGGAAAGAGAAGGAAAACGTCACCCTGTCCCTGCCGCTGATCTCACACTTTGCGCGCTCCGCCTGGCGGTACAGGCGCACCTGCTCCTTTGCGCTCAGGTTCTGAAGGGACAGACCGCTCTTTTGCAGGAACAGCTTTCCCATGACCTGTGTGAAATCCTCTCCTCCCAGATAATTGTCCCCGGCCACGGCGCGCACCTCGAGGATATTGTGGTACAGCTCCAGAATGGAGACATCGAAGGTTCCGCCCCCCAGATCAAAGACCAGAAAGCGGGTATCCCTCGTCTTATCGTACAGGCCATACGCGACCGCGGCGGCGGTGGGCTCGGAGATCATGCGCTCCACCCGAAGCCCCGCCAGCTCTCCCGCGCGTTTGGTAGCCTTTCTGCGCTTGTCGTCAAAATAGGCCGGCACGCTGATGACCGCCTCCGTGACCTCCTCGCCCAGGTAGCTCTCCGCGTCCTCCTTCAGGGCGCGCAGCACCAGGCTGGAAAGCTCCTCCGGCTTAAAGGTGCGGCCGCTCAGGACATATTCCCGCTCCGTTCCCATGCTGCGCTTAAAGGTCTGCGCCACCGAATCCGGATACAGGCTCATGCGCTCCCGGGCCGTCTCTCCCACATAGACGTTTCCCTCCTGGTCCACACTGACCACGGAGGGCGTAAGGTTCTTTCCCAGACGGTTCGGGATGATCCTCGGCTCCCCGTCCGCGAAGTACGCGATCAGGCTGTTGGTTGTTCCCAGATCAATTCCTACTATCATTTCGTATCCTTCCTCACAGCATCCACAAATTCCCTGAAAGCGCTCAAAAAACCGCTTTTTCCTGCCGCCTTGTCTTGCCGGCACAGGTTTCGGATCGCCCTCCCATACTCGTCCAGGGGCTGGCGCTCCAGGTTTTCCTCCACGCGTCTAAGGGCCTCCCTCCGATTCCCCTGCCGGAGCAGAAATACGATGCGCACCGCTTCCAGCTCCCTGCAGACACCGTACTGGCAGGAACGGCAGGTCTCCGTCCCCTGCTCCTGCTCCAGCAGCCGTTCCAGCTCCTCCTCCGGCGCAAAATAATATTCCGCCAGGAACATCTGGTACAGCGCGCTCTTGTTTTCCAAACGGGTCACGGCGGCCTCTCCCAGCCGCTCCCGCAGCAGCCCTCCCAGCTTCCTCCCCCGCTTCTGCCTTCCGGTCAGGATGCAGAGAAACACCGCATCGCCCAGAGTCCCGGGCTGCGGCTTTGGCGCGCTGTTTCGATTCCGGGACCGCGCAAGGATCCGGTCATAACAGCGCACGGCCCGCCTTCCGTCCCCAAAGAGCGCGCTCTGCCACGCCATGCGGATGTAATACGGTTCCCTGTCCCCGGCCGGGCTTCTGCCTCCCCCGGCAAGCTGCTTTTTCCATTCCCGCAGCAGTCCGGCTGCCGCCTCCCTGTCTCCGGTGATCTGATGCAGGTCCACCAGACGGTCGAACCGCTCCAGAGGCCGATCCCGAAAGGCATCCTCGATCGTCTGCACCGCGTCCTGCTTTCTGCCGGCGCGGGCCAGGCACAGGGCCAGCCGCTCCGCGTGATAGTCGGAGAGGCGGCCGCTGGATGCGGCATACTGCTCGTAGCAGGAAAGCGCCCGCGTATCATCCCCCAGAAGCGAGTAGAGGTTCGACAGGTCCGCGTAGATAACGGTGTTTGGTCCCTCGTCCCCGCAGCGCAGCGCCCGCTTCAAGTAAAACAACGCCCGCTCATAATCGCCCTGGTATTTGTACACAAAGCTCAGCCCGTTCAGCGCGTAGGGCTGGCAGGGGTTCTCCTGGAGCGCCTTCTCAAGGTCCTCCTTGGCCTCGTCGTAATGCCGCGCGATGCGGTGGAACAGGGCCCGCTCCACCAGCATATACGTGCCCGGGTACCAGTACAGGTACTCCGTCAGGATGGGCAGCCCTTCCTCGTAGGCGCTCTTATCCCCCTCCTCCGCGCGGGCAAAGTAGGTCCTGCGGAATTCCCTCAGCCTGCCGTACAGCACC
Source organism: uncultured Acetatifactor sp. (assembly GCA_947584035.1). Taxonomy (GTDB): domain Bacteria; phylum Bacillota; class Clostridia; order Lachnospirales; family Lachnospiraceae; genus Acetatifactor. The sequence goes on from CANPWJ010000152.1 coordinate 3,811, forward strand.
TCCGTCTCCGGCGGCTTTTGGGTCATCTGAAAGCGGTAAGCGTCCAGGATCACACTCTTTACCCGGTGCTTCTCTGCCTCCGCAAGCAGCTCCGCAAGCTCCTCTCTGCGCCCCAGATCCAGGTACACCTTGGCGATGTGCTCGTAGGCCCTGGCGTAATCCGGGAAATGCCGGAGGCAGTTTTGTCCCGACCGCACCACACCGGCAGCGTTCCACTGTCTCCGGTAGATCTCCTGCTCCGTGGCGTAAGCCGCGTAAGCCTGGTACTCCTCCACCAGGCGCCCGGTAATCTGAAGGGCTCTCTCGTACTCCTCCATCTCCAGATAAATCTGCGCCATTCCCAGGCAGATGCCCACGTCCTGGGCGGAGCCGTTAAGCGCCGCCTCTCCCTCCCGGATAGCCTTCTCGTAGGATTCCCTGCGGGCTTCCGGCGGGTCCGACCGCTGATCGCCGATGGCCCGGAAGCACTGCATCCGGATGATATGGGACTGCCGCAGACGATCCAGATCCCGTTCCCTCTCCTCCAGCGGCTGCGGCTCCTTCAGCCGCAGCGAAAGCGCCTCCTCCCATTTCCGCGCACACTCGGCCGACTGTTCAAATTCCACGCCTTCTATGTAAAGCTTTGCCAGAAGCCCCTGGTACTCGGTCTCCCGATCCAAAGGCACGGAGCCGCTCAGGGCCTCCGCCAGCCGGATCCCACGGTGGATCCGGCCGTCCTGGAGATAGCACCAGCACAGCTCCAGCCCCGATGGCGCGTCATGCTCCCTGCGGTAATGCTCTTCCAGCTCCTTCTCGATCTCCCGGTTCACCTGGGCGAGCAGCTCCATAAACCGGTCGTCCCCGCCGAAGGCGAGCACCTTATCCGCACATTCCTTCGCCTTCTGGTATTCTCCCCGTCCATAGTACCACTCGGTCAGGCGGAGATTCGCCATATAGTGCCCCTTGTTTCCCTCCAGGATCCCCTGATAGACCGCGGCGGCCTCCGCTCTCTCCCCACAGCGCCAGAGGATCTCCGCCGTGTTGTAGGCTACCATGGAGTCCTCCGGATACCGCTCAAACAGCCCCCTCATCTGGGCGGCTGCCTCCTCCGGCCTGTCCTTAGCCGCCAAAAGATGCGCCTTGCAGATCTCCATCACCGGATGAAAGATGGAGAGCTCTTCCGCGTTTTGAATCAGCTCCGCCGCCTGCTTCAGATCCTTCTCCTGGATCGCTCTCCAGCAGCGGTCGTAGTATTGGAGGTACAGGTCGTAGGGCGCCTCCGGATCCCCCTCGAACCGGCCAAAATCCAGATCCTCCCCGCGCTCGCAGCGGTTCACCAGATAGCGGACAAAATCCGCCGGGAAACGCTCCCGCAGTCCCGCGGAATCCCCCACAATGTTTAACTTTTCATCCAGAAGCTTCCACACGTCCGTGGGCAGCCTGCAGTGCTCCGCCAGGAAGCCAAGCAGCTTCAGGCGGCAGTTTTCCTCCTCTTCCAGGGACAGGAAGGCATCCTCCGAAAAGAGCTCCCTCCACTTCTCCCGATCGCACCTAGTCACGATGTTCCCGTAGATCCCGGCGGCCTGTTCCAGCCACCTGCCCGATGGTGTATCGTCCCGCTCCTTAGCCGCTTCCCCGTCCGTCTGCTCCTCCCTTTTCGCCCGGGCATACGCACAGGCCTTCTCATAGGCGGAGCGGAGTCTTTTGAACCCCTCCGGGTCATCCTCCGGATGGGTCACGGACAGCTTTTCCCGATAGGCTTCCCGGATCGCCCGCTCGTCCCCGGTCTCCCGGATCCCCAGCACCTGAAACATCTCTATTACATCCATCGCACACGCTCCATCGTCCCTCACTGAAACCTCACACGGAAACGGTCTTATCCATTATCATAGCACGCTTTCGGCGGCAGACGGCAGGTAATATCTGGCTGTTCCCAGCAAAAGGGAGCAGAACAAATTTCATTCTGCCCCCTCCTGCGCGCAGCCCGCCCTAAAAGTCGAACTTATCCGCAAAATACGCATCCAGATCCGCGATGCGGACCCGCTCCTGCTCCATGGAGTCGCGGAAACGCACCGTCACACAGCCGTCCGTCTCGGAATCAAAATCGTATGTAACGCAGAAGGGCGTACCGATCTC
>CANPWJ010000153.1 GCA_947584035.1 uncultured Acetatifactor sp.
GTTTCCGATCCGCTTGTTCGTATAGTCCAGATTCAGGAAGGTGCGGATCCGGTCGTCACTCTCCGAGAGGGACGTATGCTCAAAGGCGGAAAAGCCCTTCCAGTAGGTGTTCAGGTTGCTGGTCAGCTGTTCTGACACCACCTCCCACTGATCCTCCGCCGTCTGGGGCCAGACCACGGACTGCATATCCAGCAGCACATTGGAGTACCCAAGCGCCGTCTCAAAACACCGCTCTCTGAAGTCGTCCGAGTAGGTATGCCGCTGCGCCTCCGAGGTGACGCTCTGCAGGGTCAGCTCGTCGTTGTAGTAGCCCACCACAGGCTCCACTTCCCGGTACTCCCTGACCAGGGTCCGGATATTTCTAAGGTGCTCATACTCCGGCAGGATCTGCTCCATCCGATCCAGATCTGTGCCCTTGACAAACGCCGCCCCGTAGACGTATTCCTCCTCCAGGGAACCAAAGAACTGTTCGTCCGCCTTCAGCTTTTCCTCCAGATCGGTGTCTCCCCAGCACTCCAGGGAGAGGGCCGCCTCCGAAGTAAACTCCTTAAACTGCTGCAGATAGAACGCCAGCGTATCCCCGGCCGGCTCTATGCCGTCCGCATAATTGTACTGCGGGGTGATCAGGCAGGTCAGGTGGTATTGGTTCTTGTCCGTTAAACTGGAGAGCGTGGGCCAGCACACATCCCGCAGCACGCTGGCCGTATCCCGGCTGTACAGGGACATCATCCGGCCGTCGTTCTCCGGGGCAAAGCTGGGGAAGTTCGCCACGATGACATTCTGGGCGTTCACCACCGGGTAGATCGAGTAGGAGGCGTTCTCATACATCATTCCGTTCAGGATGCCGATCCCCTCCATCCCCTTCATATAATCGCCGTTGACCACAAAAACCTTGGCGTCGTTGTAGCTGTTTCTCCAGATGACCGCCGGAAAGTATTCGTTCCGGTTGGCCTGATCCGCCATCTGCTCATCCATCATGCCCACCATGTAGGTCTTGGTGCCACCGGCGGTGATATACCAGGGCATGGCCAGCCGCATATCCTGCAGGCTCTCATCCGGATTCTCCTCCATGCCCAGGTAATAGAAGCTCTCCCCGCCCAGGAGGAAATTGGAAAACAGATGGATGCCTTCCACCTGGATCCCGTTGGAGTACACCTGCCGGATCCCCAGCAGATTCATCAGCATGGCGTTCCGCCGGATCTCCAGGGGCTCCGGAAGATTACAGAAGATCGTCGTCACGCCGTAGTTTGTGATCTGCTCAAACGTCCTCATCTCCTTCGGCACGTTCACCACCTCGGAATCGATCAGCACCGCCTCCGGCAGGTTCTGCTGGGTGAAGCGGTATTCCTCCAGCGCGCCGTACACCAGCAGGTTCCGCTTGGTGTAGGAGCACCACTGGGCCACCACCCGTCCGATGTCGCTGTCCTCCTTCCCAAAGAAGAGCACAAAGTCCCCGGCCACATACGCCTTGTCCCGCTGGTACCGCAGCACCGTCTGCTGCCATCGGTCCTCCCCCGACCGCTTCTGCCCGCTGATGTAGGAATTCACATCATAGGCGCTTCTGCTCTCCCGGATCACCTGGGAAAACTGAAACAGGAACAAAAGCACCGACATCATAATGAAAATACTGAAAAAATTTCTTCGAGAGACCATCCGCTACTCCTCTTCTTCCTCCGCGGTATGCGCATTGTAACCATAGTTGATCGCCATATTGTACAGACGGTACGGGTTCTGCTCCAGCCGGTAGCAGACGAAATCCTCCGTCTCCAGATACACTTCCATATCGTCCGGGTACATCTTCTGGAATTCCTGCGCCCAATAATACATGCGGGACATGACTACCCACCGCATCTCCCCCTGATAGGCGCCGACGCCGCTCCCCATGGGGAGATCCCGGTTGGCCCCCTCCCTGGAGACCTTCTGCCCGCTGTTCTCATAGGGCAGATTGTAGTCGATGGGCGTCTTTTCAATAAAGAAATAGACTACATTCGTGGGGATCCGGATCATAACGCCGGGGTTGGCCCCCTCCATGCCCTGCAGGAAGGTGATCGTCTCATAGTGGTATCCGTGCTCCGCTCCCATCCGCATCATATCGTTGGCGGAGACAATCGTCCAGGTGAAGTCCTTCTCCCCGCGGATAATGTTGGTGAGGCAGGTAATGGCCTCGTTGGGCTCCTGCAGGGGGATCTCCTTGTCCTGGACCATCATCTCCGGATCCTTCACAAATCCTCCCTGGATCAGGCCGCCCGCCATCAGCGCCGCACAGACGAGAGACACAAGGTGCATGGGCAGCTTGTGCTTCATGGGCAGAAACAGAAGCGCCAGAATGCCGTCTGCCAGGAGCGACAAGACGATGGGCAGGGAGTAGGATATGTAGATGGCGGAACGGTTGTGATCCATCAGGGCCGGCAGACCGATATCGGGGGCGATCAGCATCAGGCACAAAAAGATCAGGTACAGGCCCGAGGAGACCAGCATGGCCCCGTAACAGCTCTGGCGCAGCAGACGGTAAACCAGTCCCAGCGCCACGAGCACGCCGAAGGAAGCCACGAGCCACTGGACATATCGAACATCCGGCAGGGAGAGGACCGCCATCCGAAACATGGTGATGGTATAATTCCAGATCCTTTTAAACAGCCGGTCGAACCGTGCGGGCAACGCCCGGATCCGCTCCCCCAGGCTCGGAGGCTTGGGCTGTTCCAAAAAAACGACATGCCCGCCGCCCTCTCCCGGCTGGATCCCGGCAGAAGCCTCCCCTTCGGAGGCCATGCCCGCAGCATCTGTCGCTCCGGAAGCGGCGTCCCCGCCGGCCGCTCCGTCCGGGAGGCTTTCGTCCTGCGATTCTGTACCCTGTCCCGCTTCCTCCGAAAGCCCTTCGCCCTCCTCCGCAGCGTCCGCCTCCCCGGCTTCCTCGCCCCGGATAATGCTCATGCCCCAGTAGAGAGAGCCCTGCAGGGGAGTGCCTCCGAGAAACGCAAGCAGCATGGGGAGCACGGCGATGGCTATGCTCAGCGACCCTGCAGCCATAATGCTCCAGAAATACTGCTTCTTAAAGAGCAGGAAATGATACCCTGCCGCGATCGCCAGACAGAACACTCCTGCCACCATGGTCCCGTAAAAGTGCACCGCCAGCGTCATGGAAAAGCTCATCACAAAACCGGCCAGGCAGACCCAGGACTTAGTGTGGGTCCGCCGCTTCCGCTTTCCGCTGGGAAGCTCCCGCTTCCCGCGGCGTCTCCTCCGGAAGATGCCGAGGAACCTGCGGCGGTGCCCGGAAGCGTCCTCCGCCCCGTCCCTGCCCTTCGGCCGGGCCGCACCCGTCTCCCAGGACTGTCCGGCATCCAGGTCGATCTCCACCAGCGCCACGTCCTTCATGGGCTCGTTTCCCGGCAGGGCCGTCTCCTTCGGCAGCTCCTCCAGCTCTACAAAGGCAAAATCGTCCGTGGGCTCCTGCTCCTTTTTCTTCCTGCGGCGGAAAAAGAACCCCTTCCGCTTTCCGGATCCGCCGTCCCATTTTTTATCCGGCCTTTCCTCCCCACGGACCTGCCCGTCCGGCCCCTCCGCCAGCTCCCTCCTGCGGTTTGCAAAGTAGGCAAAGAGGAAATAGATCCCCGGCAGGATAAACAGGATCCCGAACTCCTGCGGCAGCGTGGCGTAGTAGCGGAAATAATAGCTGGGGTAGTAAAAATTGTTGAGCACAAAAAAAACCGTGCCGATGTACGCCGCATACTTCGTGCGGCAGCAGGACCGCAGGAAGCACAGCAGCATCAAATGGATCATCACATTCTGGATAAAACCAAAGATGCGCAGGACCACATAGATATCAAACCCGAACACCTCATGGATATAATACACCATACAGTGGAAGCCGTGGGGATAGACGCCCGCCACAAAGATATGGTTGTCATTCAGGGCGTTGATCCAGTAATTGTGCACGATCATGTCCGATGCCTTGTAGCCGAACTGCACCAGGAGGTTGCTCCCGTAGATCCACCACAGGGCCGCGGCCAGAAAAACCACCCACACCAGATCCACAAAGCCGTAGCGCAGGTTCCTTCCGATCCATCTCCCCAGACGGGCCAGCTGATGTCCCGCACCCTTCGCCAGATTGTACAGCGCCGTCCGCTTCCCCATCTGGCCGCCGATCAGCTTCCGCAGCTTCGTCACCAGCTCTTTCACGATCTCTGCCACCGGGATATGATTGAGCGTCACCCTGGCGATAAAGGCCGGCAGGAGGGTTCCCACGGTCAGGGTGACGGAATTGGAGATCTTTAACAGCTGGAGTGCGAACACCAGGTTCATGGCGTAGAAATTGCCGATCATAAAGTACAGCATCAGCCGCTCCGACACCCGGAATCCGCGCAGCTTCCGCCCGAACACATAGGCCGGCAGCCCCACCGTCACAAAGAGATACGCGCAGAACATGCCCGTCAGCTGCAACATGGTAAGCGTCACCATCGACATATCCCGCACCTCCTTATTTCATCCTGTGTTCTCTTTTTAACGAAATACCCGGATCAGCTCCAGAGTCTCGTTATCTACCACCACCGCGGAATGTTTCAGCGCTTCGATCACCTCAAAGAAGCGCTCCCTCTGTCCGCTGTTAAAGTAGAGCTTCAGCTGGCAGGTGTAGGTCGCAAGGGAATTCGGGTACTGATACTCGGCGCGCTCGCACCATTTCTTACATTTATCGTATTCTTCGATCTCCAGAAGCCTCAGGCTGACCGCCTCAAACTGGACGCTGGTCATCCGCTCCCGATCCGCGTTGTACAGGATCTCGCAGATCTCATCCATGACGTTCACATAGGTTTTCTGCTCCATATCCGTAAAGACGCGCTGCTCCAGCACCTGGTTCATATAATCGATCAGCGCCTCCGCAAAGCTGACCTGATTCTCGTCCCCCTTCAGGATCAGCTTCTGCTGCTTCTGCACATTCATCCGGAAATCATTTAACGCGTCCTGAAGCACCGAGGCCGCGTAATGGGCCGTCTCCGTGTCCTCACTGTTCAGGGCCAGGGAGATGGACGCCAGGGACTGCCGGATATCGCCGCGCACCACGTTCATCATCAGAGAGCGCAGATCGTCGGTATCCGTGATCTCGATGGCCTCCTCCAGGGGCACCATATTGCGCTCCCGCTCCTCCTCCGCATGGACGAAGGTGCGGACACGCTCCTTGCTGAACACCACGTCCGCCAGATCCACCGGCTTGGAAAAGAAAATGCGGAAGAGCAGATAGGAAAAGCAGAAAAAACAGATCCCCACCACCGGACACAGAAAAATGACGATGGCACGAAACCAGCAGCTTTTCCTCTCCTGCTTTTTGCGGATCAGCTGGATCACCAGGTAAAGGATCGCTATCAGCGTATTTACGATCAACAAAAGCAGAAACAGAATCTCCTGTACCGTCATGCAACCTTTTCCTCCACGATCGTGCTCTGATGCCCAAGCTCCGCGAAACGCCGGATCACATACTGTGCATCCTCATGGCTGGTATTGGACAGGAGCGCGTACAGACATCCGTCCGCCAGCGTTCCAATGTAGTCGGTCTGCCGCAGCTTGGTCATCAGCAGCTTGCCCGTCTCCTTGTAGGAGGCGGGATCCGCATCCACCTTCAGCACCGTACATTCCGTAAGGCCCTTGTCCTGCGCCTTCAGATAAGCGTTCATCAGGGAGGTGAAGGCGGCCGTCTCCAGCGTCTGCGTATCCTCCACATAGCGCTGCTTCTCCAGGGCGGACAGATACCGGTTGGCCCGCAGCACCGCGTTCTGGATCAGGGCGCTGATTACCACCAGCTGGTTCGCCTGTCCCAGCGTCATGCTCTCCCAGGGGATGCCCCAGATCATCAGGATCATCTGCATCTCATCGTTTTCAAAGATGG
>CANPWJ010000154.1 GCA_947584035.1 uncultured Acetatifactor sp.
CTCCACGGGAACCACCACGGAACAGGCGTTGATCTCGTCAGACTCCTCCAGATCCTCCAGTCTGCCGTCCTTTTTCAGCTTCCGCATGGCCATGGTGGCCAGATCCATCAGGCAGACAAATTTATCCGCACGTCCCGCAAAGATCTCCTCCCGGGTATCCAGATAGCTCTGATAAGTGGTCTCGATGGGCGAACGGTAATACCCCTCCCCGAACTCCACCCGGGTCAGCTCCGTGGAAAAGGTCGTGTGTCTGCAGTGGTCGGACCAATAGGTGTCTAGCACCCGGATCTCCGTCATCGAGGGATCCCGCTTCTCCTCCTCCCGGAAATATCGCTGGATGTGCAGGAAATCCTGAAAGGTCATGGCCAGCCCCAGCGAATCGTAGAGCGCCCGAAGCCCGCTCTCCTCCATGTCCTGAAATCCCGTGAAGATCTTGACATCCTCCGGCTCCTCGTACTCCGCGATCAGCGTATCCGGCTTCACCATATCGGTCTCCCGGGAGTCCACGGGGTTGATACAATACGCCTTGATCCGGGAAAATTCCTCCTCCGATATCTCCCCCTCGATCAGATAGGTCACCGCCGTTCGGATCACCGGCTTCTCGTTCTCGTTTAAAAATTCCACGCACTGGACCGCGGAGTCCGCCCTCTGATCGAACTGCCCCGGCAGGAATTCCACGGAAAACACTCACCCTCCCTCCGGGATCCCGATCGTCTCCTCATACAGCTCATCCACCGGCGGCTCGGAAAAGACCGTCCTGCAGGCCCGTGCAAACACCTCGTCGGAAATATTCTCCACATCATAGCGGATGAACACGCGGACCCGCTCCACCCGGATGCCGAGATAATTCCGGATCTCCTCCTGCAGCTCCTTCGCCTTCACCGCAAAGGGTTCCTTCTTCTCTACATAGATACGTCTTACGTTGCCCATGCAAAACCTCCAATGTTTATACTTTCCAGCTTCCCGCGTCACTCCTGTGCGCTCAATCCTCCACGCCCAGGCTTTTCAGGATATACAGGATCTCCCGGTCCACCATCTCCGAGGTGACGCCGATGGTCTGGGCGCAGATCTTCAACCCTTCCAGCACAAACATAATGTTGCGGGCGGCCTCCTTGCAGTCGTCGCAGAAGAATTCCTCGTTCTCCACCCCGGCCTCGATCAGCTTTTCGATGATCTTCACCGCGGAGTCAAACTGCCGTTTCAGGATGTTGTCCTTCTTCGGCAGCTCCTTCTCAAAATAAAATTCATAAGTGGCCTGGGTCAGCGTGTTGTTCTTGCGCAAGAGCTCCTTCTTCTGCTCCTTCAAGAACAGGATCAGGATATCCGCCGCCGTGGCGTCCTCCGTGATGCTGTCGGAGAACACGTCGTCCGCCTCCAGGCTCTCCATCCGGAGCACCTCCAGAAAGATCTGATCCGTGCTCTCAAAATAGAGATACAGCCCTCCGCGGCTGATATCGCACGCCTCCACAATATCCTTCATGGTCACCCGCTTAAAGCCCTTCTCCATAAAGACCTTTCGGGCCGTCTCCAGTATGTACTTTCGTTTCTGTATCGATTTGTCGCCCATCCTCAACATCCTTCCGTATTTGATAGCTTTCCCCGCGCCGCCCGTCACACCTGGAACGGCTGATCCCAGTACTCTATGATCTCCTTCATCCTGCTCAGGACCAGGAGGAAGATCCGCTCCGTCATCCCCTCGTTCCAGAGCATCGCCTTCACCCTGCCGCCCAGGACATACTTGGAGAGGATCCCCCGCAGCACATCCCAGTCCTTCCAGGTGGCGCCGGAGATGATCCTGCGCTCGTCCTCATGGGTCCGGATGCGGTTGCGGGAGTAGACATAGAGATAATTCCGATCCATCAGCGGGCTGCTCCCCGCCTCCCGCACAAAGCTCATCAGCGTGCTGTCATAGACCGGGAACGCCATGGAATGTTCCGCCAGCCCTTCCCCCTGATAGTTTGTGCTCACCGACTGTCCCGCCTTCTGCTCCAGCCAGGGCAGATAGCGCAAAAGCGGCATCAGCACGCCCTTGTTTTCCATCATCAGCCGGTGCATATATTCCATATCCTGCTCCACGACGGCACCTCCCAACAAAAAATGACACGTATGTATTTTTATTTTATCACATTTTTATTAAAAGTACAGTAGAAAATTGCAGTCGTTTTGATGTATAATAGAAATCCGGACAAACCTTTCAATCAAACGGCACATTTACCATTTGCGCACCGTCCCCTGCGGGGGACGGTGAGATAAATCGCCGCGGGCGCCCGTCTCGGCATCTGCGGCGGAAGGGAGAGGGACATGGCAGGAATCACCTTGACCAAGGGGACCAAAATCTACACTTACGGGCAGCCTATGACCGCCCTGCATCTGATCACCGACGGGGAGGTCAAGGCCTTCTACCCCGGCGGAGAGCTCACGCTGTCCAAGGGGGACGTGATCGGCATCAACGAGCTCTGCTCCGAGATCCATTTTCTCAGCTACACGGTGTCCCGGGACGCCGTGATCCTGACGTATCCGATCACCAACATCGAGGCGCTGGACGACCTGCTCCAGCACCACACGGATATGGCCCGCTTCTTCCTGCTGTCCGCGTTCCGGCAGCTGGCCGGCCTGCAGAACAGCTGCTCCCTGTCCCAGTTAAAATGCGGCAATCTCTACCACGACCTGACCGGGGATTACGCGGTCTATACCGCTGTCAGCAGCCGCTACCGTCTGCCCGTCCGGCCCCTGCGCGGGATCGAGAGCGCGACCGCCTATCTGAACGACGAATCCCCCGACCTCTGGCTGGGCGAATTCTACGCCGGGCTGATACGCCTCTACACCGGCCCGTGTTTTAAAAATCTCATCCAGGAATCCGCCGTGTCCTTAGGCTTTCTGCGCAAGTGCAGCCTGGATTTCCGCAAGACCTACACCAGCGCGGAGGAGCAGCACCGCTACTTAAGGCGCCTGAGCGGCTTCTACTTCAACGACGAGGGGGACGATCTGTTTGAGCGCATCACCTCCCTCGCCTACAAGGTGGGAGCGGACAGCGACGAGTTCCGGGAGCTTCTGCCAATCATTGAGCGCATCATCCGGGAATACGGCGAGGACAACGACTGCGATCCCGCCATCGTCCGCCAGCGGATCGACACCTGCCGCGCCGCCCTTCAGCGCATGGACACGGCCTCCGCCGGGGAAGCGCCCGACAGCGGCAGCGGCCTGACCGCCGGCCTGACGGGATCTCTGGACGCCATCCTGGACTACGCGGCCGTGGATCTGGAGATCGCCTCCTCCTTCCGCCGGCACGTGCAGGAGTACAAGGCCCTGCCCGACAAGGCGGACGCGGGGGACAAGGCCAGCCGTCTGCGCCGGGCCCTGACGGAGGAATTTTACGTCATCTACTCCGTCGCCTTTGAAAAGACCCTGGACAGCGGCCCCATCCCCATGCCGGTGCGTCTGTTTTTGTATTTCGGCTATGTGGACGAGGAGCTGGCCGGCCTGTCCAACGCCGCCGTCCTCTGCAGACTGGCCGGGCAGATGACGGACCACAGCGCCGCCGGGGTCTACACCTTCTACGACTGGCTCCTGGCCATCTTCCACGGCCGAAAGGCTCCCAGCCGCAACGAGTTCGGCCAGGATTACTCCGAATACATCCACAAGCAGAAGCTGAGCGGAAATATCTCCGAGAGCGAGCTGCGCGTGCTGGAGGACAGTGCCATGGGGAAGGTCAACTTCGAGCTGCGCAACCTGTTCCCCACCGTCAACAAGATCACCTACGGACGGGTCACCACCTTCTGTCCGGTCTTTCACTCGGAGGATGTGCTGAAAAAGCTGGAGGACGCCTATGTGACCTCCTCCCGGCTGGCCCGGGCGCTGGAAATGATCCGCTCCGTAGATTATTCCGCCTTCTACCGGGAGAGCATGGATATGGAGCATCTGGACACCATCGGCAGGGAGACCATCCATGTGGAATATCTGCCCGACATTATCCTGATGCCCAACATCGGCATCCGGGGCGTCCTGTGGCAGGAGATCGAGGGCAAGGTGCGCAACAGCCCCGGGCGGATGTTCCTCTCCATCTTCCACCTGGAAGATCTGGACTCCACCATGATCCGCATGACGGGGGAGTTTCGCTGGGAGATGTGCAAGCGCGTCCAGGGAAGCCGCTGGAACGATATCAGCGAGGCGTCCCTCACCAGCGAATATTTCGACTATATCCAGTTCTACCGCAAAAACCGCGATCTGAGCGCGGAGGCCAAGGAAAAGCTGCGTTCCGGCCTTCAGCGGGCCAAGAACAGCTTTAAGGAAATGTTCATCCGAGACTACCTGATCTGGATCCTGTTTGAGGGAAAGAATTCCCCCAGAATGAACAAGGTGGCGCGCAGGATCTTCTTTACCTACTGTCCCTTCCCGGAGAAGATCTGCCGCGGGATGTCCCAGAATCCGCTCTACACAGAGCTTCTGGATCGGCGAAAGATCAAATCGGCCCAGCAGCTGCACCGCATAGAGGTGCTGATCAAGAAGCTGCAGAACAATCATATCCCGATTCCGGAGTCCCTGGAACGGGAGCAGCTCTATGTGGCCGGGCGGATCTGACCGTTTTTACCTTACTGTTACCTACTTTTACCTTTTTGCAAAAATGGCTTTACAAACCTTTGAACTTATTATATAATAGGATTGTCCGTTAGAAATAGCGGATCAACTTATAAGTTGGAAATTCCGGAAGAATTCCCCTTTTACACAATTAGCGACTGTGGGCCCCCACCCACAGTTGCTAATTGTGTTTTGGGGGGTTTTAATATTTCCCCACAAAATCCGTGCCCGTCTCGCTCCGCATCTTCTCCACAAAGACCGACGGGTCCTCCTCCATCCGGAGCATCACATCCAGGGAGTCCAAAAGGAGCCTCTCCTGCCGATAGCGGTTCATATCCATGGGGCGGTCCATATACGCCTTGAAGTGATCCACCTGCCACACCAGGATATCCGCCAGCGTGTAGCCCGCCACCTGATACCTGCAGAGGAACTTCCCGTAATCGTGGTAGTAGGCCAGCTCCTGCAGCACCCCCTGGGATTCCCGGATGCGCGCCCAGAGCTTCCCGGCGTAATCCTCCGGCTCCCCGGCCCGTTCCGAAAGAACCCTCACATAATCCTCCAGCGTCCGCAGGGCCGCCTGGAGCTGCTCCTCCTTCGTCCTCTCTTCCATTCCCATCGCGCTTCCTCCTTCTTCTCCAATGATCGGTTCCTGACTCCATCATACCGGAAAACAGCGCAAAAGTCCATCCCTCCGCGGCCTTCCCGCGGGGATCCCGCAAAAAACGCACAAAAAATACGCTGATTTTTGTTTTTTTGCTTGCGAAGTCCCCGCCGCCTGTGATATAATATCGTTTGTCGGCAGGACGCCGGCCCAAATAGGGGAATAGTACAGCGGTAGTGCGGCGGTCTCCAAAACCGTTAACGGGGGTTCGATTCCCTCTTCCCCTGCGAAAAAAGGGCTGTCACGAGGGTAGCTTTCTCTCCCTTGCGGCAGCCCTTTCCCGTGGTCTCCTGTCACGGGGCTTCCCATCACGCGGTCTCCCATCATGGGGGCTCCGACCCTGTGGCCTCCCGTTATCGGGCAAGTGTCTCCTCCCGCTCCGCAAACCATTTCTGGATGGTGTCTATGCCGACCTTGACGGCTTGTGCGATCTTATCCACCGACAGCCCCATATCCTGCAGCTCATACGCCGTCTCCCGCGCCTTTTTCATCTCTCCAGCGGAAATGCCGGAACCATATCCGGAATCATATCCTTTATTATAAACGCCCGTACTCAAATTACACACGCTCCACACCTCCTCACTGATCTCCCGGCT
>CANPWJ010000155.1 GCA_947584035.1 uncultured Acetatifactor sp.
AGCTCCCCATGATCTTTCTGGAGGGAAATACCAGCACCCGGAGCTATATGGACGGCTTCCTGGCCCAAAACGGCGTGTCCCTCCGGCCGGAATTTGAGCTGGCCACCAGCGATATGATCGTTCAGTTTGCGCGGAGAAGCCTGGGCGTGGGATGTGTGGTACGGGATTTCGCACAGGAATATCTGGATTCCGGGCAGCTCTTTGAACTGCGCTTTAATCAGATGATCCCCAAACGGCATTTCTGCGTGGTAAGCAGCGGGAAAACCCAGCTGCCCACAGCGGCCGGAAAACTTTTTGAGATTATGGAGTTACAGCGGTATGATTCGGAATGTGATCTTTGATATTGGAAATGTACTGACGGATTTCCGGTGGAAGGAATTCCTCGCGGACAAAGGCTTTGACAGCGGAATGATCGAGCGCATCGGCAGAGCGTCCGTGGAAAGCCTGATCTGGCGTGAGTTTGACCGGGGAAGCTGGTCGGAGCGGGAGCTCTTTGCGGCCTTTGTGCAGAACGATCCCGCCATCGAGGAGGAGCTGCATCGGGCGTTTGACGACGTGCACGGCATGGTGAAGGCCAGGGAGTATGCCGTTCCCTGGGTAAAGGCGCTGAAGCGCGGCGGCCTTGGAGTATATTATCTGTCCAATTTCTCGGAAAAGGCGCACCGGGAGTGTGCGGATGCGCTGGCCTTTGTAGCCTACGCGGACGGCGGTATCCTCTCCTACCAGGACCGGATCATCAAGCCGGATCCCGCGATCTATCGGCTCTTTCTGTCCCGGTACCGGCTGAAGGCCGAGGAGTGCGTGTTTTTGGATGACCTGCAGGAGAATGTGGAGGCCGCCAGACGGGAGGGCATACACGGAATCGTGTTTCAGACGAAGGAGCAGGCGGAAGAAGAGCTGCGAGAGCTGGGAGTGCGGTAAAGGCGGCGGAAAGTGCCCTAATCTGTCGGTGTGTGTTTCCCCGTTACCTTTCCGTATAACCAGACGTAGATCCAGATCAGCAGCGGCACTGCCATGGTGGCGAACAGGCATATCCCAAACAGCCGTCCGGAGGCCGACGTGTCAAAAATAGCCACGATCAGAGTGACCAGATAGAGCAGCGCCAGCAGGAGCACGCCGATCAGGGCCGCAATCTGCTTGGGGCTTCTTTTTCTGCGGGGGGAAGTGCTCGGGGTGTTGGGAGGATCGATGGGTTGGCTCATGCTTTTTCCTTTCCGGTATCGATGGCCGTTCGGCCGCCTTCTGCTTAGATTCTGTGTCAGCAGAATGATTATACCACAGGCCGTTTTGTCCTGCAAGATACGGCGGTGGGTTTTATGTCCGCAGCCCCTCGCGCCGATCGTCGGAAAAGAAAACCGCCAACCATCGGAAGAAGAATCCGCCAATCGTCGGAAAAATAATTTGCCAAACGTCGGAAAATAATTGTAAAATTCCAGGTTATAGCGTATAATATAAGGGACACAAGCGGAAATGAGGTGCCTCGGATGGAGCATTACAAAAAACGGATTGCCGACGATATTCTGAAACGAAAGCTGGAAGGGAAAGGCGCGGTATTGATTGAGGGCCCCAAATGGTGCGGTAAGACCACGACTGCGGAACAGTTTGCCGCCAGCGTTTTGTATATGGATGATCCGGAGAAGAAAGAACAGAATCTGGCGATGGCCGAGCTGAATCCGAAACGGCTGCTCCAAGGCTCTGTGCCCAGACTGATTGACGAGTGGCAGCTTGCCCCAAAGCTTTGGGATGCTGTCCGCTTTGAGGTGGACCACCGCGGCGGGCTTGGGCAGTTTATTCTCACAGGTTCTGCCGTCCCCGCCGATACCAGGGAGATCACACACTCCGGTACAGGGCGTTTTACCTGGCTGTTGATGAGGCCCATGAGCCTGTATGAATCGGGAGATTCAACGGGGGAAGTCAGCTTGAAAGATCTGTTTGACGGAAACAGTGACGTTGACGGGGGTTCCCATCTGGATATAGAGCGTCTGGCTTTTCTCGTATGCCGGGGAGGATGGCCGCAGGCGGTAGACATGCGTGACGATATCGCGCTGGATCAGGCGGCAGATTACTACGACGCTGTGGTTCACTCCGACATTAACCGGGCGGACAATGTCCAAAAGAATCCGGAAAGAGTTCAGAGGCTTATGCGCTCCTACGCGAGAAACCAGGGGAGCCAGGTGCCCAATACCGTGCTGGCGCAGGATGTTGCGGCAAATGACGAAGCATCCATAAATGAGGAAACCGTTGCGTCTTATGTGAACGCCCTGCGCAAAATCTTTGTAGTGGAGGATGTATCCGCCTGGAATCCCAATCTGTGGTCAAAAACTGCGATTCGGGCAGCCGACACAAGATATTATATCGATCCTTCCATCGCTGCTGCAGCTTTGGGGATCGGGCCGAACGACCTGATCAATGACTTGAAAACCTTCGGATTTCTTTTTGAAACACTCTGCATAAGAGATCTTCGTGTTTTCGCGGACGCGCTGGGTGGAAGCGTTTATCACTATCGGGATAAGGATGGGCAGGAGTGTGACGCGGTTCTTCATTTGCGGAATGGCAGATACGGTCTTATTGAGATCAAACTCGGCGGCGACAGATTCATTGAGGAGGGCGCCAGGAGCCTGAAAGCGCTGGAAGCCAAAATCGATACCGACAAGATGAACGCACCGTCCTTTCTCATGGTTTTGACAGGAACAGGGGACTGGGCTTACCGGCGCCGTGACGGGGTATATGTTGTCCCTGTGGGCTGTCTGAAAAACTGATGGGAGAAGCATGTCGGGAGGCGGATCGGATGGAGGACAAAGAAAAGGCGGCGCGCATACAGCGGATGCTGCCGGAGGAAATAGAAAAGCGCAGCTTTGAGATCCTCACCGGGGAGCTGGGAGGGCGGGAGCTGGATCCCGTCCAGGCCCCGGTGATCAAACGGGTGATACACACCACGGCGGACTTTGAATATCTGGATACGCTCTGCTTTTCGGAGGACGCGGTGCCAAAGCTTCAGCAGGCGCTCCGGGAGGGCGTCTGCATCGTCACGGACACGCAGATGGCGTGTGCCGGGATCAACAAAAAAGAGCTGGCCCGGTACGGCGGAGAAGTTTTCTGCTTTATGAGCGATGCGGATGTAGCCCTGGCGGCCAGGGAAAAAGGCACCACAAGGGCTGCCGCCAGCATGGACAAGGCAGCAGCGCTGGGGAGAGAACTGATCTTTGCGGTGGGGAACGCGCCCACGGCGCTGGCGCGGCTCTATGAGCTGATGCAGGAGGGAAGGTGCATCCCCCGGGGAATTATCGGGGTGCCGGTCGGCTTTGTCAATGTGGCGGAGGCCAAGGAGCTGATCCTGAAAACGGACGGCCCGTATATTGTGGCCAGAGGGCGAAAGGGCGGCAGTAATGTGGCGGCGGCGATCTGCAACGCCCTGCTCTACGGGATGCGGTAAAGACTGCTTGCCGTCCGCCCCGATATCTGCTATAGTAAAAAAAGGCCCGCAGGGGGACGCACCCGTTTGCAGACAGGTTAGACGGCAGAGACCGTATAAACAGGAAAAGAGGTATGGAAGGATGACATTGGAACAGTTGAGAAGCGATATGGTAGCGGCGATGAAGGCCAGGGACAAGGAGCGAAAGGACGCCATCTCCTCCCTCGTGTCCGCGGTGAAGAAGGCGGCCATCGACGAGGGATGCCGGGACGACGCTCCGGAGGAGCTGGTAAGCCGGGTGATTTTAAAGGAGCTTAAGACCGCCAAGGAACAGCTGGACGGATGCCCCGCGTCCCGGGAGGATCTGCTGGCTGAATATCAGAAGCGTTACGACGTGATCGCGGAGTACGCGCCCCAGATGATGTCCGCCGAGGAGGTAAAGGATTATATTGAGACCCATTTCGCGGAGGTAGTTGCCACAAAGAATAAGGGGCAGATTATGAAAAGCGTCATGGCCGAGCTCAAGGGCAAGGCGGACGGCAGGGTGATCAATGAGGTGGTCGCCGGACTCTGCCAGTAAATGGAAAGGCCGGTATGGAGTACTTTAGAGAAACGACAGAGCTTGGCAGTCTGCTGGAGCGTTTTGTGACGGAAGCGTTTCTGCGGGAGGTCTGTGAAAAATATCACTACGAGGAGACGGCGGTGCCGGAATTAAAGGCGGTGGCCCGGCGTATGCGTCAGAGCATGTACCGGGAGGCCGCTTTTGCCCAGGCGCCGGAAAAGCGGGGGCGCTCCGACCGGGCGGCGGTAGTGATGACGCTGGGGGAGGGTGTGGATCTTTTTCAGGACGCCTGTACGGCGGAGGGAAGGTTCAGCGAGTGCTATATGATCGAGGCGCTGGGAAGCGAGCTCCTGCTGCAGGGGTATGCCGCCTTCAACCGTCTGGCGGGCAGGAGAGGGGCCGGACATGTGGCGAGATACTATTTTCTCGGGAGCGACCCGGAGTACCCATTGGAAGAGCTGCCGGAGCTTCTGCGGACGGCGGGGCTTTCGGTGACCTGTACGGAGGGCTTTTGTATGCGGCCCCGGAAAAGCGTCGCCTTTTATGTCCGGTTCACGGAGGATGAATCCGTGCGGTGCGAGGGCATCTGCGTGGGGTGCGGCAGCGAGAGCTGTCCCAACCGGATCGAGGCGGGCCGCCGGGCAGGGGAGTCCGACACGGATATGACGGATCGTCCGCTCACCTACGGGTATGCCAGGATCTTGGGAAGGCGGTATCAATGATTCAGCTTTATACGGGAGAGGGAAAGGGAAAGACTACGGCGGCTGTGGGTCAGGCAGTACGCGCGGCGGGGAACGGTTATCCGGTGGCCTTCGCGCAGTTTATGAAGGGCAGGGAGACCGGAGAAGTGCGGCTCTTGTCGGCACAGCCCAGGATTCAGGTCCTGCGCAGCGAAAAGGACTTCGGCTTCTACAGCTCCATGAGCGGCGGGCAGAAGGCGGAGCTCACCCGGATCCACAACGGGATACTGGAGCGCCTGATCGGATTTGCGCGGGAGCACTCCGTGTTTATGATCGTCCTGGACGAGATCACCTATCCGGTAAATTGGGGCTTGATCGATAGAAACCGCCTGAACGATCTGCTTGCGTATGCCCAAAGGCCGCTTCCTTTGCGTCTGGAAGCCGGGGAGGCGGGAGAGGGCTTGCGGCCGCAGGAAGGGGACGCCCTGGGCCCGTGCTGGGAGGAGCCGGAGCTGGTGCTCACTGGAAGGGATCCCGCGCCGTTTCTTCTGGACAGCGCGGATTACGTCACCCGGATGGAGTGTGTGCGCCATCCCTACGAAAAAGGCGTCAGGGCGCGGAGAGGCATCGAGTTTTAAGCGGCCGTTTTGGTTTTTATAGTTTTTTCATTTGACAGTGGAACGCTTTCCAGTGTATCATAATTCTAGTGTCATTCTACATTCAGTCATATCCTATCAGATTTTAACCGTAACGGGCATACTTCGGCCCGCAGTTCACAGGAAAAGAACAGTCTAATCGGATGATGCAGAGGAAGTTTATACCTTGTGTGAAAAAGGAGGGTTTTAATGAAGAAAGTCGAGAGTTATCTGGCGGAATATGCGGCGCTTTGCCGATCGGCGGACCGGGTGGATCCGGAGCAGTTTGACCGGCACGGAGTGCTCCGCGGACTGCGCGATAAAAACGGCAACGGAGTGGTCGCCGGCCTGACCAATGTTTCCAGGATCGAGTCCTTTCGGATGGAAAACGGGGTAAAGACGCCCTGCGAGGGGAGACTGTGGTACCGGGGCTATGACTGTATCGAGCTGGTGGACGGTTTTCGGGGAAAGCGGTACGGCTTTGAAGAGATCGCCTACTTGATCCTGTTTGGGGAGCTTCCC
>CANPWJ010000156.1 GCA_947584035.1 uncultured Acetatifactor sp.
CGCCCTGGGGCTCTGGGCCACACTGGCCGCGATGGCGTGCTCTCTGCCGCCGCCGCCCACGATCAATATCTTCATTGACAGCTCACCTCGCTTCCACCTGTCTCGTGCTCACACATTTCCCGGCCTCCATACGGATACGCCCGTTCGCGATATCATCTATGGCCCGGGGCAAAAGGACCCACTCCGCCTGCTCCATCACGCGCCGCTGCAGGATCTCGGGGGTGTCCCCCTCCTCCACATACACCGCCTTCTGCGCGATGATGGGCCCTTCGTCCATCCCCTCCGTCACAAAGTGAACGGTGGCCCCCGTCACCTTGACGCCGCGCTCCAGCGCCCGCTCATGCACCCTGAGGCCGTAATAGCCCACGCCGCAGAAGGACGGGATCAGCGAGGGATGGATGTTGATGATACGCCCCTCGTACCGCTGCAGCATCTGCCTGGGAACCGCCACCAAAAATCCCGCCAGGACGATCAGATCCGGCCGGAAGCCGTCCACCGCCGCAAGCAGCGCCCGGTGAAAATCCTCCCGGTCCGCAAAGTCCTTCGGGGACACACTGACCGCGGGGATCCCGGCCTTCCTGGCCCGCTCCAGGCTTTTGACCGTCTTGTTGTTGGACAATACGCCCACCAGCTCCACGTTGGTCACGCTCCCGGCGGCCACCGCGTCGATGATCGCCTGCAGGTTCGTTCCGCCTCCGGACACCAGCACCACTACTCTCAGCATAGGCTCACGCCCTTCTCTCCGTTCTCACAGACGCCCACCCGATAGGGGGTCTCGCCCGCGGCGCGAAGCGCTTCCATGGTTTTGTCCACATCCGCGGGATCCACGGCGATCACCATGCCCAATCCCATATTGTAGGTATTGTACATAACCTTTTCCTCCACGCCGCCCTTTTCCTGGAGGAGGCGGAAGATGGCCGGAACCGGATAGCTGTCCTTCTCCACCACCGCACGGATGTGATCCGGAAGCATCCGGGGAATATTCTCATAAAAACCGCCGCCGGTAATATGGCTGCAGCCCTTGATCCGCACGCCGGATTCCCGGACCGAGCGGAGGGCCTTCACATAGATCCTGGTGGGCGTAAGCAGCGCCTCCCCCAGGGTCGTCCCCAGCTCCTCATAGTAAGTATCCAGGCTTTCCCGCGTCATCTCAAACACCCTGCGCACCAGTGAAAACCCGTTGGAGTGCACACCGGAGGAGGCGATTCCGATCAGCGCGTCCCCGGCCTTGATATCCGCTCCCGTGATCAGATCCTTCTCATCCGCCAGACCCACGGCAAAGCCCGCCAGGTCATACTCCTCCTCGGGCATCATCCCGGGATGCTCCGCCGTCTCGCCGCCGATCAGCGCGGCTCCGGCCTGTACGCATCCCTCCGCTACCCCCTTTACGATGGCGGCGATCTTCTCCGGCACGTTCCTGCCGCACGCTATGTAATCCAGGAAAAACAGGGGCTCTCCCCCCGCGCAGGCCACGTCGTTCACACACATGGCCACACAGTCGATCCCGATGGTGTCATGCTTATCCAGCAGAAACGCCAGCTTCAGCTTCGTCCCCACGCCGTCCGTTCCCGACAGGAGCGTGGGCTTCTCCATCTTCTTCAGGGCCTCCATGGAAAAAGCCCCCGAGAAGCCTCCGATACCGCCCAGAACCTCCGGGCGCATAGTCTCTTTCACATAGGTTTTCATCAGCTCCACGGACCGGTACCCGGCCTCGATATCCACGCCCGCGTTTTTATAATCCATCGCCATCGCTCTTCTCCTTGCAATCTGTTCTTCGGTCCGCCTATTTCTTCTGGCTCTCCAGGTATGCCCTGCAGCCGATCTCATGCAGCCTGGCATCCTTCTGCTCCACCTGTTCCTTCAGCTTCCCGCTGTAGCGCTTCAGTCTCTCCAAAAGCTCCCCGTCGGAAGTGGCCAGGATCCTGGCGGCCAAAAGTCCCGCGTTGGCGCCTCCGTTTATGGCCACGGTGGCTACCGGGATCCCGGAGGGCATCTGCACGATGGAGTACAGGGAGTCCCGTCCGCCCAGAGAGGAGGTGTGCATGGGAATACCGATGACCGGCATCGGGAAGATCGCCGCGCACATGCCCGG
This sequence comes from uncultured Acetatifactor sp., assembly GCA_947584035.1. Lineage (GTDB taxonomy): Bacteria > Bacillota > Clostridia > Lachnospirales > Lachnospiraceae > Acetatifactor. The sequence goes on from CANPWJ010000156.1 coordinate 2,093, forward strand.
CAGATGCGCCGCCATGCCGGCTCCCGCGATGATCACCTTAAATCCCTTCTCCTCCGCACTCTTCGCATACTGAAAGAATATGTCCGGCTCCCTGTGGGCGCTGATAATCGCCATCTCATAGGGGATCCCCAGTTCGTCCAGAATATCCGCCGCCTTCGCCATAACGGGCATATCCGAATCGCTGCCCATCACAATGCCTACCTTCGCTGCCATGATGTCCTCCTTTTGTACCCTGCCGCGGCACAAGATGTTGTAGTTAAAAAAAACACGATACCATTATCTATCCCCTAGTTTACCAAAATTGTAGAGGCGTTACAATATTTATCGGTGAAAATCTTTTATTTTTTTATAAATTTTTCCGTTTTTCCATAGGGACATTCAGCTCCTCCGTCCCGGGAAGCACGAACCGGCCGTCCCGGATCAGGGGGATCACCTCCCCGTCCGGCCGCACCGCGTTCAGCTCCCCCAGCTCGTCGTAGGGGATAGTGATGTCCGTGTGGCAGTGAAAGTACGCCTTGTCGGGGGCCGTATCCCGCTGCCGCGTCAGCTCGTTCTCCCTGGCTATGATCTCCCTGCCGTCGGGGTTGAACACCCGGATCTCCTCCGCGTGGGCATAGCAGGTGTCGCCCACCGCAAAATGGGGGCCCATCTTTTCTGCGATCAGGATCGGCAGCCGGTCCTCCACGCCGTATTCCTTCGCCGTCACGTAGGCCGTAGTGTTGGTGCCGATGGCAAACTCTCCCATGGGCAGCGTGTCGTGCCGAAACAGGACATTTTCCCGGACGAACGCCCGGTTCTCCTCCTCCCGTTCAAAATTGCCGCAGGTGTAGTCCGTCACCCTCCCCTCCGCAAAGGTAAGCTCCAGATCCCGGTACTCCAGGCCGTTCAGGTACACACGGCTCACATGGAGCACCCCCTCCGTTCCGGCCAGCACCGGAGAGGTAAAGACCTCCCCCACCGGGATATTCACGTCCGCCACGCAGTTTTCAAAGGCCGTCTCTTTCTCCGGATCTCGCAGCGGACAGATGCTCACCCGAAGATCGGTGCGGTTTCCTCCCCGCCCCCGGATCTCGCAGCGGACGGACCCGTCCAGCGCGTCGATCAGGGTCTGCTGGATCCGGCGGTACTTCTGATAGTCCAGGGTGTTGATCCGCACCACTTCCCGAAAGAACGCCCCGTACCTCTCCCGGTCCCCCGGGAAGATCTCCGGCACGGGAAAGGCGATGATCGTAAAGCTTCGCTCCTCCTCCGGAATGTACTCCCGCTGCAGCTCTCCCGCCCGGCTCCGGTACTCCACCCACAGGCGGCTCTGTCCGTCCCGAAGAGACAGGCTCTGGGGCTTGTTCACCGGGTCAAACCGGCTCTCCCCGAAGGTCTCCACCACCGCCGGGCCCGCGTACCCCGCCGCCTGGATCCGGTACGCCTCGAACGCGGTCCGCGTCACCTCCAGTCTGCGGTTCACAAGCTGCCGGTCCAGAAAGAGCGCCCGGTCGTCCTTGTGGTCAAACTCGTACTGTCGATTGGCGCTTCCCCCAAAATAACCGTTCTTCACCAGGGAGGGGTCATAGAGAATACTGGCCGCCGCCCGGTGCGCCGTGGGGCGCAGCCCCATCTTCGCAAAATTCTCCACGGCCAGGCGCATCATGCGCTCAAACCCCAGGCGGTACCGCAGCTCCACCGTCCGCTTTTTGGACAGGTCCCTTCCCGTCACCGCAAAGCCAATGCGGTACCCCTCCGTATAGGTGTCCGCCATCAGCCGGACCGTATCCAGGGGCAGCTGCGCCAGGAATTCCGCGGTCGCAAGCTCATTCTCCCCCACATACTCCCCGTAGCGGTAGAGAAACCGCGGGTCGGATAAGTCGCTCTCCTCCAGGATACGGACCGCAAAGGAGTCCTCGGGGGATACCAGCTCCCGGATGCGCCGCTTCGCCGCTTCGTCCGCATAGTCGCTCACAAACCAGTACAGGATCTGCCGGATCTCCTCCTGCTGCGGGAGACATCCGTCCTCCGCCAGCCCATAGACAAAGGCCGTGTATACCTCCGCCAGCAGCTCCCCCCGGATCACCAGATCGTCCAGCCTTTCCTCGTGCACAAAGCCGATCAGGCTGCGCAGCTCCGCGTAGAGAAAGGACAGCATGGGGCCGAACGTCTCCCCCAGCCGCCGGACCGCACAAGCTGGATCCGCATAGCTCTGCTCATAGCGCCCGGGCAGGACGTCCTCATACAGGGCGCGGTTTCGCTCCTGCAGTTCGGAGAGGGACGCCCGTTCAAAGCCGCCTCCCTCCACAAAGCGGTAGGTCTCGCTCATCTGTAGCCAAAAGCGCGCCATCTGCGCAAAATATGCCTCAAACTCCGGCTCTCCCAGGTGCTCCCCCGGGATCCGGCCAAGACGGTCCCGGCAAAGCCGCCAGCGCTCCTCCCAGAGCGCGTGTTCCTCCTGCTCTTTTTGGCAGTCCGACGCCTCCCGTCCCCCGCTGCACTCCGCTTTATCGGTTCCCGGCACCTTTTCGTCCCTCCTGTCCGTCATTTCCTCCTGTCCCCTTTCCACACGCGATATCCTCACGTGCATCACATCCTTCTCCACACGCGATGTCCTCCACCAGCATCATGCCCTTCTTCCGAGCGCGATGCAGACAGGATCGCACGCAGGGCATTGTAGAGCCGCCGGTACTTAGACGCCGTATTTTGGCGTCTTATGTACCGCTGCGAGCGATAAATAGCGAAAGCGTGCCCTGCGGCGACCTGTCGCATTCCACTCGGAGAAAAACATTACACCCGCCTATACATACGTAGCCAAATAGATGATCAGCGCCAGGACGGCCAGCGCGATCCCGTTCAGCAGGATCCCCAGCCAGGGAAAGAACCGATAGATCTCCTTGTCCCGGGCCGTGACCACGCCGAGGCTCAACCCCACCAGGGAAAAGATCACCGCGAGGAAGCCCGTCACGCCGTAGCCGGCGGGAATATCGCCGTTTTTTAAGTAGCTCAGATAGATCACCGCCGCCAGGGAGCCGTTGCTCAGAGCTCCCAGAATGGCAGACATCACCGCACGGTTGGAATGTCTTTTGTTGGTGTAGATATATTTCCTCCGCATACCCTCGACCTCTCCCCTATCCTCCGTGTGAAAAAGGCACTCCCCGCGGGAAATGCCTTTTTACAACACGTTTCGTCAAAACAGGAGCTTTGCCTTGCCGGCGAGAAGCCGCGCCCCGCCGATGATCAAAAGCACTCCCGCCGCCAGTCCCACGGTCAGCGTGACCACTCCCACCGCGATATTCATGGCACCGGCTCCCCGCATGATCTTATACACCTTTTCTTCCATAATGCACTGTCCCCTTGCCTTTCTTTTTGGACTCACAGCCGCCCCGTTTATGCGCCGTAGATCCTGTAATATTCATCGATCGCCGCCTTCCGGGCGTCGTCGATGTACACCCTGCCCTGGTACGGCCGGTTGTACAGATGCTCGATTACCTCCCCCATGGTCACAATGGCATGGGCGTCAAAACCGTATCGCTCCCGGATCTCCTGGAGGGCGCTGCCCTTTCCGGAGGGCCCCTTCTCCATGCGGTTTAAGGAGACCATCAGGCCCCGGATCTCCACCCTGGCCTGGGCCGTCAGGATCGGGACGGTCTCCTCAATGGATTTGCCGGAGGTGGTCACGTCCTCGATGATCACCACCCTGTCGCCGTCCTTTAAG
>CANPWJ010000157.1 GCA_947584035.1 uncultured Acetatifactor sp.
CATGTCGTCCCTCCACCTTCCCGTCGTCCCCAGGCTCTCCTGGGACACGCCGTCCCTCCATCTTCCCGCCGTCCCCAGGCTCTCTCCGGGCATGTCGTCCCTCCATCTTCCCGCCGTCCCCAGGCTCTCTCCGGGCACGCCGTCCCTCCATCTTCCAGCCGTCCCCAGGCTCTCCCCGGGCACGCCGTCCTTTCTTCCCGTCTGTCCGCCCCGGGAGGCGCCTGTGTGTCTTCCGAAAGCGCCTCCCCACATCCGTCCCGGCTCTTCCGTTTCCTCCGGGAGCGCCTGTCTCTGGAGCGAGATCCCTCCCTCCGTCCCGGCGTATACCTCCGGAGGCGGCAGCTCCCGCAGAGGCTCCACGCCTCTCTCGCCTTCCGTCTCCAGCGCCTCCGCGGGCACGCTGAAGCGTCCGATCCAGAATCCGGTCATCGCCGCCAATATCCCCACCGAAGTGAGCAAAAACCAATCCATCTCCCACATCTCCTTTTTGCCAAAAGCTCCCGGGCTGCAACCCTCTTCTCCCATGGCTTCTTCCATGGCCTCTCCTATGGTTTCTTTTAGAGCTTCTTCTCTCCTACTTTTGGCAATCTCTAAAAAAATATGCAAAAAATATAAAAAAATCAAAATGCGTCTTGACATAAAGCGGGATAGGGTGCTATACTCTAAACGTATTCTAAATGAAAGTCATTGAACTCACATATTTTTGTAAGTCATCATTGATTTTTATGATGGTCTACAAAAATATGTGATTTTATTGTCCTGCGATTTAGATTACAAATTTACAGAAATTAAAGGAGGTACCAAAATGAACAACGGTACAGTTAAGTGGTTCAACGCACAGAAGGGTTATGGTTTCATCACCAATGACTCCACCGGGGAGGAAGTATTCGTACACTTCTCCGCGATCAACGCTGAGGGCTTTAAGTCTCTCGAGGAAGGCCAGAAGGTTACCTTCGACACTGAGACCGATCCCCAGAACAGCAGCAAGGTTCGTGCTACCAATGTTACGGTAGTAGGCTAACCAAAAAGTTGCGCACAAAAAGCTGTCACACCGACGTGTGGCAGCTTTTTTTCACCGGGTTTTTACTGCTTTTTACCAATTTCAAAGGAGAAACACAAAATGAGTTTACCCAGCCTGTTTCTGCTGGCCGTAGGGCTGTCCATGGATGCCTTTGCCGTATCCGTCTGCAAAGGCCTGGCCATGAAAAAGATCACCCTCCAAAAGGCCGCCGTGGTCGGCCTGTGGTTTGGCTTTTTCCAGGCTCTGATGCCCGCCCTGGGATACCTTCTGGGCCGTCAGTTCGAGCGCTACATCACTTCCATCGACCACTGGATCGCTTTCTGCCTTCTGGGGCTGATCGGTGCGAATATGATCCGCGAGGCCCTCTCCCCGGAGGAGGATGAGGCCGACGACTCGCTGGATGTGCGGACCATGTTCCTTCTGGCCGTGGCCACCAGCATCGACGCGCTGGCCGTGGGGATCACCTTCGCCTTTCTGAACGTCCGTCTCCTCTCCGCCGTGACCTTTATCGGCTGCACCACCTTCCTTCTCTCCGCCGTCGGCGTCAAGATCGGCAACGTGTTCGGCACCCGGTACAAGGCGAAGGCGGAGATCGCGGGCGGCGTCATCCTGATCCTGCTGGGCACGCGGATCCTGCTGGAGCACCTGGGGGTGCTGGCGTAATGCAGCGGGAAACCAGTATGGCACAACGGAAAGCTGGCACCACGGCATAGCGCAGCGGAGAGCCGATGCAACACAGCAGGAAGCCGGCACGGCGGAAAGTCGGCATAGCACAGCAGGAAGCCGGCACCACGGCACAGCGCAGCGGAGAGCCAACGCGACACAGCAGGAAGCCGGCACGGCGGAAAGTCAGCATGACACAGCAGAAAGCTGGCACCACGGCGCAGCATAGCAGAAAGCCGGCACCACAGCACAGCGGGCACAAAAAATTACCGCAGGATGCGCTCACCTTACTGCATCCTGCGGCATTCTTCTGCACCTTTTTCTCAGTCGGGCAATCTGCGAAGCTCCGTGTAGGCCAGAAGCAGCGGCCCCACTCCCTTCGCGTCGTCCTCCACGATGGGCTCTGACATGTAATATTCAAAGGAACCGTCGCGCCGCTTATTGTCCTCCGGCCCCAGTCCGGCCACCAGACAGATTCCTCCCAGACTCAGCTTTCCGTCCTTCTCCTTCAGGTACTTGTCACAGATACCGTGAAACGCTTTCAGCGCATATTCCCGATACTTTTCCGGCAAAAATCCCAGACGCACACCCTTGAGCAGACTGTACGCCATGATGGCGCTGCCGCTGGTCTCCAGATAATTGGGCTCCTTTCCGCCCAGAGCCGGGAGCTGGTACCACATGCCGCTCTCGTCCTGGAACTTCAGCATCGAATCGATGAGATCCACAAACACCTTCTTCAGATTGTCATACTCCGCCTGACAGGATTCGTCCGGCTCGCACTTGTTCAGGGTGTCCAGAAGGGCCATGGAATACCACCCCAGCGCTCTCAGCCAGAAATTCCGGGACAGCCCCGTCTCCTTGTCACACCAGAACGCCTTTTTGGAGGCGTCATAGCCGTGATAGTACAATCCGGTCTTGGGATCGCGCATGTACTTCACCACATTTTCAAACTGATGGAAGATATCTCCGTAATTCTTCTTGTGATTGAACTTTGTCTCATATTCCATATAGAACGGCTGCCCCATGTACATGCCGTCCAGCCAGACCTGGTTCGGATAGATCTTCTTGTGCCAGAAGTTTCTCTCCTCCGTCCTGGGCTGGGTCTGCACCTGGCTGTAGATCAGATCGATCGCCTTGCGGTACTTTTCCTTGCCGTTGATCTCATACAGGGCAAAGAGCGTCTTTCCGGCATTGACATTGTCAATATTGTACTCCTCCACGGAATAGCTCTTGATCGTCCCGTCCTCTTCCACCCGGTGATCGATAAAGGCATCCGCAAACCGATAATACTTCTCGTCTCCGGTGGCCTGATAGATCTCCAGAAGCGCCAGTATCATACAGCCGTCTATATAATTCCACCCGGCTACCTTTCCCTCTCTGGCCTTCTCAATATTCCAGACGGGAACATCCAGCGTACTCTTCTCGATCAGCTCATCAATGTATTTCTCAAAAATGGGCATCTGCATTTTCTATGTCCTCCGTTCTTTGGGTACTGTTACCATTATACACGTTCTTTTCCAAATGGTCAATAACACATTCTACGGAAAAACGGCGGTTTGTGAAAATCCCAGGAAAAAACTCACCAGATACAAAAGAAGAAGATGCACCGGATAGAACGCGTAGAACACATACCGCAGACGCAGCCCCCGCCTTCCGTTGTAAAACGCGATGGGGATAAAAGCCGCCGGCGCCGGTATCTCCCACAGAAAGACCGCCGCCCCGGCCAGCGTCTGAAACCGTCTGTTCCAACAGGTCAGGTACAGTATCACAATGCACAGGATCCCTCTGGCACCGTAATCCGTGTGCAGAAAATGCGCCGCCAGACAGCAGACAAACACCGCCGCCACAGAGACTGCCAGCCGGATGCCCCTCTGCCAGATCCGGTTTGGGAACCCTTCCAGACTCCTCGCCCAATCCAGGGCCATCAGGGCAGTCAGCCCCAGAAGCAGAGTGAAAAATACATTCTGGTAGTGAAACTCCAGGCTCCTGGCCTTGAACGCCAGATCGAAGGGCACCTCCGACACCAGCGCAAACAGCCCCAGACGCGCGGCGTATTTCCGCGCGTTTCCGGTCCGCAGGAAGCCCTCCACCAAAAGAAAACAATAGATGGGAAAGGCAAGCCTCCCTACACCGCGCATACACTGGTAGACACGGTAAAGCGCAGCCGGATCCGCCACCGGGACTGGGCCGGCAGACGTAATCCTGTAGACTCCCGTCAGGATCATGCGGCCTAAGAGCGCCGCTCCTGTGTGATCGACCAGCATGGCGGCCACAGCGATCAGCTTCAGCGTGCTCCCTGACAGGCCTCCGCCCCTTTTCCCATTCGTCACAGCATCCATGCGACCTCCCCCGTGTCTGCACGCAGCCAGACGCCGCGCCGCAGACACACATTCCAATTACCGTCTCATCTACCATAATATACGGAGGTCCCTTTGTCAATCCCTTCCGGCCCGCCTTCCTGACCCTTCTCAGCCCACCTTGTATCCGGTTCCCCACACCACCTTCAGATACCGGGGTTCCTTGGGATTGTTTTCGATCTTTTCCCGGATGTGGCGGATGTGCACCGCGATGGTATTGTCCGCACCGATGGCCTGCATATTCCAGATGGACTCATAGATCTGGGCGATGGAGAGGACCTTCCCCCGCTCCTGTACCAGCAGACGCAGGATCTTATACTCGATGGGCGTCAGCTTGACTTCCCTGCCCTCCACAAACACGGCGCGCTGTACATCGTTGACCTCCAGCCCGTCGATCCGGTAGATACAGTTGATGCTTTCCCGCACGTTTACCAGCTGTGTATAGCGGCGGAGCTGTGATTTCACCCGGGCCAGAAGCTCCAGCGGATTGCAGCCCATGGTCACATAGTCGTCCGCCCCGGAATTGAGCGCCATGATCTTTGCGGTTTCCGCCGTCTGCCGGGACACTACGATAATGGGCACGCTGCTCTTTTTCCGGATCCCGGCGATGATTTCGATCCCGCTTCCCCATCCGTCGGCGCCCAGCTCCACATCCACCAGCATCAAATGAATCTCCACCTGCTCCAGGGTATCATAAACCTCCGCCAGGGTGGATGCCTTCACCATCCGAAGCCCCTCCCCCGCCAAAAGCGGCGCCATGCTCTCCACAATCCCCGTGCTGTTGTTAAACACCAAAACCGTCCTGTCCATCCCTCAACACTCCTCTTTTCTCCGCATTTTCCGCGGTTCTCTATCGGTTCCTCTGTCGAAATCTCTTTCTGGTTATCTATTTGTCCAAGTATCTCCCCGATATCTCTCTCGGCCCGCCTGAGCGGCTTTCCGAAAATCTATCTCCGTCGGAATCTCTTCCCGGCAGTCTCTCTCCGTCTGTCTACGTATCTTACCGACCGTCCCGTTCCGTCTGCCTTGGTATCTCTTCGACGTCTCTCTGTCTGTATGTTGTAACGACTTTTCTCCGGGTTTCCACCCTGACTGTTTTCATTCTAAAACAGACCTGCAAACTTTTTGCATCATTTTTCCCCATTTTTCTTTGTTTTTTTATTTTTTTCCAAAAAAAATGCCTGCAAAACAATAGACTTATTTTACAGGCAAAGGTTCCCTATTCTGTTTTTTCTGTCCCCCATCCGGCGATCCTGCCGGAGGACGGGTATTTCTCCTTCCACAGCCGTCCGCGTTCCGTCGGAGGATCCGGTCCGGTGGCTGTGGGCCTGGTGCCTCCCCACTTGTCTGCGTTCAGTCGGAGGATCCGGTTCGGTGGCTGTAGGCCTGGTATCTCCCCGCTCGTCTGCGTTCAGCCGGAGGATCCGGTCCGGCGGCTGTGGGCCTGGTGCCTCTCCTCCCGCTCGGCGGCATCCAGCCGGGCCAGCTCCCTTGTCCGCTCGGCCTCCTTTTGCCGCATCTCTTCCACCACCTTCATATCCTCCGGCTCCAGTCTGCGGAAACGGTTTACACCCGCCAGAAGGATCCGGACGCTGTTCTTGGTGGTCTCAAAAGCGCCCTCCTCATACATGTTCACCACGATCAGGCCGATGGGCACCGCCACGATCATGCCGATCACCCCGCTCAGCCGATAGCCCACGTAGAGCAGGATCAGCGTGGGGCTCGGCGGCCTCCCCAGG
>CANPWJ010000158.1 GCA_947584035.1 uncultured Acetatifactor sp.
CCGACACCAGCCATATGCTGAAGCCGGAGGAGAGCGCGCGTTGCGTGTTTGAATACATTTATTTTGCTAGGCCGGACAGCGTGCTGGACGGCGTCAGCGTGTACCAGTCCCGCATCCTGGCGGGGAAATTTTTAGCCATCGACTCCCCGGTGGAAGCGGATCTGGTGGTCGGCGTGCCGGAGTCCGGAAACTGCGCCGCGCTGGGGTATTCCCTGCAGAGCGGGATCCCCTACGGAACTGCTTTTATGAAAAACGCCTACGTGGGCAGGACCTTTATCAAGCCCAAACAGAAAAGCCGGGAGAACAGCGTGCAGGTGAAGCTGAACCCGATCCGGGAGGCGGTGGAAGGGAAGCGCATCATTATGATCGACGACTCCATCGTCCGGGGGACCACCTCCGACCGCATTGTGAAGATGCTGCGGGAGGCCGGGGCCCGGGAAGTACATATGCGGGTCAGCTCTCCTCCCTTCCTCTGGCCCTGCTATTTTGGCACGGATGTGCCCGCCAGAGAGCAATTGATCGCCTACAACCGCACCGTACCGGAGATCTGTGAGATCATCGGGGCGGACAGCCTGGACTACCTGCGGCAGGAAAGGCTGGACGAGATCGTGAGCGGCCTGGGGATCTGCAAGGGGTGCTTTACGGGAACGTATCCCATGGAACCGCCCAGGGAGGATATCCGCGGCGAGTTCGAGGCTTAAGTTCAGCCAGCAGCCGAAGCCAGAGAAAAATTGTGCTGGCACGTTTTCATCGAAAAATAGAGAGGATAAAAAAGGAGAGACCCTATGAGTACAGACCGCTATATCAGCCCGCTCTCGGAGCGCTATGCCAGCAAGGAGATGCAGTATATTTTTTCCCAGGACATGAAATTCCGCACCTGGAGAAAGCTTTGGATCGCGTTGGCGGAGACGGAGAAGGAGCTGGGGCTTTCCCAGAACGGGAAGCCTGTGATCACCCAGGAGCAGATCGACGAGCTGAAGGCGCACGCGGAGGATATCAATTATGATGTGGCGAAGGCGCGCGAAAAGGAAGTGCGCCACGACGTGATGAGCCATGTGTACGCCTACGGGCAGCAGTGCCCCAAGGCGGCGGGGATCATCCATCTGGGCGCTACCTCCTGCTATGTGGGGGACAACACTGACATTATTGTGATGACAGAGGCGCTGAAGCTGGTGAAGAAAAAGCTGGTGAACGTGATGAAGGAGCTGGCGGACTTCGCGGAGAAGTACAAGGCGCAGCCCACGCTGGCCTTCACGCATTTCCAGCCGGCGCAGCCCACCACCGTGGGAAAGCGGGCGACTTTGTGGCTGCAGGAATTTTCTCTGGATCTGGAGGATCTGGAGCATGTGCTGGGCAGCATGAAGCTTTTGGGCTCCAAGGGGACCACCGGGACGCAGGCGTCCTTTCTGGAGCTGTTTGACGGGGATCAGGAGACCATCGATAAGATCGATCCCATGATCGCCGAAAAGATGGGTTTCCGGGAGTGCTATCCCGTGTCCGGACAGACTTATTCCCGCAAGGTGGACACCCGGGTGGCCAATGTGCTGGCGGGGATAGCGGCCTCCGCCCACAAGATGAGCAACGACATCCGTCTGCTTCAGCATCTGAAGGAGGTGGAGGAGCCCTTTGAGAAGAGCCAGATCGGCTCCTCCGCCATGGCCTACAAGCGCAATCCCATGCGGAGCGAGCGGATCGCTTCCCTGTCCCGGTATGTGATGATCGACGCACTGAATCCGGCGATCACCTCCGCCACCCAGTGGTTTGAGCGGACGCTGGACGATTCCGCGAACAAGCGTCTTTCCATTCCGGAGGGTTTTTTGGCCATCGACGGCATCCTCGACCTGTGCCTGAACGTGGTGGACGGGCTGGTGGTGTATCCCAAGGTGATCGAGAAGCGTCTGCGCTCCGAGCTGCCCTTTATGGCCACCGAGAACATCATGATGGACGCGGTGAAGGCGGGGGGCAATCGCCAGGAGCTGCATGAGCGCATCCGCGAGCTGTCCATGGAGGCCGGCCGCACCGTGAAGGTGGAGGGGAAGGACAACAATCTCCTGGAGCTGATCGCGGCGGATCCCGCCTTCAACATGAGCCTGGAGGATCTGCAGAAAACGATGGATCCCGCCAAATATGTGGGGCGCTCAAAGGAGCAGGTGGAGGCGTTCCTCGAGAAGGTGATCCGCCCCATCCTGGAGGAAAACCGGGAGCTTTTGGGCGTGAAGGCGGAGATTCAGGTATAGCGTACAGCGGTGCGCGCGTGCAGGACGCGGACCGCAGATTGGGAGGTTTGCCATGGGTGGTTTTTTTGGAGTTGCTGCGAAGGAGGACTGTGTGTTCGATCTTTTCTTTGGAACGGACTATCATTCCCACCTGGGGACCAGGCGTGCGGGGATGGCGGTCTACAGCCGGGAAAAGGGGTATGACCGCGCGATCCACAATATAGAGAACGCGCCCTTTCGGACCAAGTTTGACAAGGATGCCAACACCATGCAGGGGAATCTGGGCATCGGATGTATCTCGGACTTTGAGCCGCAGCCTTTGATGGTCCGTTCCCACCATGGCACCTATGCCATCACGACGGTGGGAAAGATCAACAACACGGAGGAGATCCTGAAGGAGGTTTTTGCCCACGGGCATTCTCATTTCCTGGAGATGAGCGGCGGGGATATCAATCCCACGGAGCTGGTGGCCTCCATTGTAAACGAGAAGGACAATCTGCTGGAGGGGATGCAGTATGCGCAGGAGGTCATAGACGGCTCGCTGACCATGCTGATTATGACTCCCAAGGGCATCTATGCCGCCCGTGACCGGATGGGGCGTACCCCTGTGGCGGTAGGAAAAAAGGAGGGCGCCTGCTGTGTGTCCTTTGAGAGCTTTGCTTATCTGAATCTGGGATATACCCCGGTGCGGGAGCTGGGCCCGGGGGAGATCGCGGTGGTGACGCCGGAGGGCGTAAGGACGCTGGCGGCTCCGGGAAAGCAGAAGAAGGTCTGCACCTTCCTGTGGGTGTATTACGGCTATCCGTCCTCCTCCTACGAGGGGATCAGTGTGGAGCAGATGCGCTATCGGTGCGGCGCCAGAATGGCGGACCGGGATGAGGTGAGGCCGGATACGGTGGCGGGTGTGCCGGATTCCGGGACCGCGCACGCGGTGGGATACGCCAACCGCTCGGGGATCCCTTTCTCCCGCCCCTTCATCAAGTATACGCCCACCTGGCCCAGATCCTTTATGCCCACGATCCAGACCCAGAGGAACCTGATCGCCAAGATGAAGCTGCTGCCGGTGCACGACCTGATTCAGGGACGGAGCCTCCTTTTGATCGACGACTCCATTGTGCGGGGGACGCAGCTTCGTGAGACCACGGAATTTCTGTACCGGAGCGGCGCCAGGGAGGTACATATCCGTCCTGCCTGTCCTCCCATCATGTACGGATGCAAATACCTGAACTTTTCCAGATCCTCGTCGGAGATGGATCTGATCGCCAGACGGGTGCTCAAGGAGATGGAGGACGAGGGCCGGAGGATCGACCTGAAAAATTATGTGGATCCGGACAGCGCGGAGTATGCGGAGCTGGTGGAACGCATTGGGAAGCAGCTGAACTTTACCAGCCTTAGATTCAACCGTCTGGACGATATGATCGACGCGGTGGGGATTGGGAGAGAAAATCTGTGCACCTACTGCTGGGACGGAAAGGAGTAGGGGACGCGATCCGGATTAAAAACATAATTTATACTTATATAATATATAAAATATATTGATTTTACTTATAAAAAATAGTATAGTATACTAACTCTGGTATGTGTGACAGCCGTGACAGAAGGACGCCTGTGCGTGGAAGGCGCGCGGGGCGGGCGCACACAGGAGATACGTTAAAATTCAGCTACCATACATCGGTAGGAACGGAGGAATTATGGTTAAGGCAGTTGTGGGAGCAAACTGGGGAGACGAGGGAAAAGGGAAGATCACGGATATGATGGCGGAACAGGCGGACATTATCGTGCGTTTTCAGGGAGGCGCCAACGCGGGCCACACCATTGTGAACGACTACGGGAAATTCGCGCTGCACACGCTGCCGTCCGGGGTGTTTTACAGCCATACCACCAGCATCATCGGAAATGGAGTGGCGCTGAATATCCCGATCCTGTTTCAGGAGATCCAGTCCATCACGGACCGGAATGTGCCCATGCCCAGAATCCTGGTGTCCAACCGGGCGCAGATCGTGATGCCTTACCATATCCTGTTCGACCAGTACGAGGAGGAGCGTCTGGGAGGGAAGTCCTTCGGTTCCACCAAGTCCGGCATCGCTCCGTTCTACTCGGACAAATATGCGAAGATCGGTTTTCAGGTGAGCGAGCTCTTTGACGAGGATCTGCTGAAGGAGAAGGTGGAGCGCGTGGTGCAGATGAAAAATGTCCTGCTGGAGCATCTGTATCACAAGCCGCTGATCGATCCGAAGGAGCTGTTGGAGACGCTGCGGGGATATCGGGATAAGATCGCGCCCTATGTGTGCGACGTGTCCGCGTTCCTGGATAAAGCGCTGAAGGAGGGGAAAACGATCCTCCTGGAGGGGCAGCTGGGGACGCTGAAGGATCCGGATCACGGCATTTACCCCATGGTGACTTCCTCCTCCACCCTGGCGGCTTACGGCGCCATCGGCGCGGGGCTTCCGCCCTATGAGATCCGGCAGATCGTCACGGTGTGCAAGGCGTACTCCTCCGCGGTGGGAGCGGGCGCCTTTGTATCGGAGATCTTTGGGGACGAGGCGGAGGAGCTGCGCAGACGCGGCGGGGACGGCGGCGAGTACGGCGCTACCACCGGACGGCCCAGAAGAATGGGATGGTTCGACTGCGTGGCTTCCAAATACGGATGCAGACTGCAGGGAACCACGGATGTGGCGTTTACCGTTCTGGATGTGCTGGGATATCTGGATGAGATCCCGGTGTGCGTGGGCTACGAGATCGACGGGGAGGTGACCACGGAATTTCCGGTCACTGCGAAGCTGGAGAAGGCGAAGCCGGTGTTAAAAAAGCTTCCCGGCTGGAAGTGCGAGATCCGGGGGATCAAGAATTACGAAGAGCTGCCGGAGAACTGCCGGAACTATGTGGAATTCATCGAAAAACAGATCGGTTATCCCATCACCATGGTCAGCAACGGGCCGGGAAGAAGGGATATCATTTACCGCCAGTCTCCGCTCAAGGGGTAGAGGGATGATCGGCAATTTAGAGTACTACAAGGTATTTTATTATGTGGCAAAGACCGGAAGCGTCACCAAAGCGGCGGGAGAGCTGTCCATCTCCCAGCCGGCGGTGAGCCAGGCGCTGCGCCAGCTGGAGGGGAACCTTGGGGCTCTCCTTTTTACAAGGGCGGCCAGGGGTGTGAAACTCACCGCGGAGGGACAGCTTCTCTTTTCCTATGTGGAAAAGGGCTACGAACAGATGGAGCTGGGAGTGGCCCAGATCCGCCGGATGCAGGATCTGGAGCTGGGGGAGATCCACATCGGCGCCAGCGACATGACGCTGCGGTTCTATCTGCTCCCGTTTCTGGAGCGGTTCCACGAGCAGTACCCGGGGATCAAGGTGGCGGTCACCAACGCGCCTACGCCGGAGACCCTTCGGTTTTTGCGGGAGGGAAAGATCGACTTCGGCATTGTGAGCACTCCCTTTGAGAAGGGGCGGGATATCTTGACGGTGCCGGTGCGGGAGATCGAGGACGTGTTTGTGGCGGGGCGGCGCTTTATCTCCTACAAAAACCGGACGCTGGACCTGCAGAAGCTCCGGGA
>CANPWJ010000159.1 GCA_947584035.1 uncultured Acetatifactor sp.
TGTGATATTCCACAGACCCAGGACGGTATCAAAATCATCCAGGCAACAGATTTTTTACTGGAAGATATTAAGTAACAACGGGTTCCCTATATAACTGCATATTCTATGTGAGTAGTCTCGGAAAAGTGAGTGGATAAGACCTTAGGAGCGTCCGCCCCGGAAAAGGAGGAAAAGAGAGTGCAGAGAGCGGAACACTGAACGTTGATAGCGGATCTGGATTTAAAAGAAGAGGCAAATTGGGACTGGTTTATTTTGCTGGTCGCTAAAACCGGAATGAGATTTTCCGAAGCACTGGCCATTGCTCCGGCGGATTTTGATTTTGCCAGACAGACATTGTCGGTTGGAAAAACATGGGATTATAAGGGTGATGGCGGCTTTCTGTCTACCAAGAACAAGTCATCGGTAAGGAAAATACAGATTGACTGGCAGATTGTAGTTAAGTTTTCGGATCTGATGAAAGGACTTCCCGAAGATGAACCGATTTTTGTGGGGAATACCAAGATTTATAATTCTACGGTGAATGATGTGCTGACAAGGCATTGTAAGTCGTGTGGGATTTCGGAGATTTCTATTCATGGACTACGCCACACCCATGCGTCCCTGCTGTTGTTTGCAGGTGTGTCAATCGCAAGTGTTGCCCGCAGATTGGGACATGCAAGCATGACAACGACGCAGAAAACATACCTGCATATCATTCAGGAAATTGAGAACAAGGATGTCGATCTGGTTATGAGAACTTTATCCGGATTATAAATGTTAATTGAGTGACTGTAAACTACTTACGCTGATTTTTATAGAAATAGGTACGGGGGAATTGGAATGAATACAAGAAATCTGCAGGAGGATAGCTATGGGATACCTGATCAGTGAAACAACACGGGAAGAACGGGAGCAGATCGTAAAAGACTCTCTCGGCAACATAGATGCAAGCTGTGATGGCTGTATGGCCGGATTGGCTGAAATGTACCAGGATTACATCGAGGGCAAGAGAGAGCTGCGGGATATTAACATGGGCTTTCGCACAAGCTATATAAAAGAGGATGAGACGCCGGTGAGAAGCGGATGTGCTTGATAGATGCAAAGAGGCAAGCGCAGATGTCCTTGTTCTGACGGAAACAGATACGCAGATACATCCTGCATATAAGCATTGTTACCAGACACCTCCGGCAAAGGAAGTGCACCCGGCTCTGTATAAAGGAACTGAAAACAGGGTAGCCATATATACAGATTATGAAATTGTGAAGCAGCATGAGACCTATGATAAATACACGGCGATCTGTGTGGAAATGGAAACTTTAGATAAGCAGATGGAGTGCATAGACCATATAGCAATATCGGAACAGTTTTGCGATGGTGCCAATATTACTTTGGGTGAGTGGAATATGGACAAATCCCTTTCGGATCATAAGAGGAAAAAACGTGACATATAGTGTAACAAGGAAGTCTGTTTTGGGAGCTTTCTATGAAAAAATGGGCAGCGGCAATCCTGGTCTTGGATCTTCTTCTGGGGTTGCCGCTTCTTTGGTGGAGCTGGAACAAGCCGGGACGGGAAGAGACGGTCTTAGCGTCCGGGGCACAGACCTTTGACCGGGAGGAAGCGGGGGAAACGGCGGAGGAGAAACGGATCGCGCTGACCTTTGACGACGGCCCGCACCCATACTACACGGAGCAGCTGTTGGACGGCCTGAAGGAGAGAGGGGTGGCGGCCACCTTTTTTGTCACCGGGTACCACGCGGAGCTGCACCCGGATATCATTCGGCGGATGCAGGAGGAGGGCCATCTGGTGGGAAACCACACGTACAGCCATATCCAGCTGACGAAAAGAAACCGGGAGCAGTTCCGAGAGGAGCTGATCCGGACCAACGAGATCCTCGCCGGGATCACCGGGGAGGAGGTGATCTATGTCCGTCCGCCCTACGGCTCCTGGGATAAGAGCTTTGAGAAGGAGCTGAACATGATCCCCGTGCTGTGGACCATAGATCCCCTGGACTGGTGCTCGGACAACGCGGAATGTATCGCGGAGCGGATCGTGAGAAAGGCCGGGGAGAATGAGATCATCCTGATGCACGACTACTACGACACCTCGGTGACGGCGGCGCTGAAGGTGGTAGACGAGCTGTTGGAGGAGGGATATGTGTTTGTGACGGTGGAGGAGATCCTGTTTGAGTAACTGTGGGGCGTGTGCCCTGGCCGCCGGGGAGGCTGCGGCGTTTTTTCGCGAAAACCGCCTGTGCAAAAAAGAAGTCTTGTGGTATAATGATTCTGCTGACGCAGAATCGAAGCCGGTTCCACCGGCTTATCACCGCTTACGCGGTGTATTATCCCAGGCCACCCACCGCTTGCCCGGTAAATGCTGCTTCGCAGCGCTTCCCGGTCTGCGCTGGTGGTATAATGTCCACGGGGGCCAAGGCGAGTCCCCCGCGGTGTATTCAGGGAGTAAAAAAGGAGAACCGGAATGGAAAATAATCTGGAAAAAATCGTATTTTTGATCGACGCGGACAACACGCAGCTGGCGAAGCTGGGGGCCGTGATACGTGAGATTTCCACGCACGGCCGCATTGTGGTCAAGCGTGCCTACGGTAACTGGAAGAAGGATGCGTTAAAAAACTGGGAGGACGAGCTGAAACGGCTTGCCATCAAGGCAGAGCAGCAGTTCGACTATGTGACCAGGAAGAACGCCACCGATATGGCGCTGGTGATCGACGCCATGGATCTGCTGCACAAGCAGATCTACGACGCGTTTGTGATCGTTGCCAGCGACAGCGACTACACGCCGCTGGCGATCCATCTGCACGAGGCGGGAGTCTATGTGCTGGGCGTGGGAGAAAAGAAAACGCCGGAGTCCTTCAAAAACAGCTGCGACGAATTTATCTTTCTGGAGAATCTGGACAGCACCATGAAGAAATCCTCCTCCGGTCAGGCAAACGCCAAATCCGGCGGCCGGAAATCGGGATCCGCGGAGAACCGGCGCGGGGAGCAGGAGGATAAGCGCGCGGAGACCGAGGACAAGCGGGAGGAAGCGGAGGATAAGAATGAGGAGATCGAGGACAAGCATGAGGATATCGAGGAGATCCACAGTCTGCTCAAGATCGCGTCGGACAAGTACCAGGATAATGACGGCTATGTCAATATCAGCGCTGCCGGAAATTATATCAAACGCGTGAAGCCGGATTTCGACGTGCGGACCTACGGCTTCTCCAAGCTGCCCCAGCTGATCGAGGCCTTCCCACAGAAATACGAAATGACGAAATTCCAGGGCAAGGGGACCGTGAAGATCGTCGCCTATAAATGCAGGGAGTAATAGGCGGAAAAATATTACAATTCTGCTACAAGTTAGCAACAACTCCGTGGTTCAATCAAGATATCAAAAAATGCGGTAAAAACCGGGAAAACGGGGAATGCTAACGATGAACAACCGAAGAGGCGCAGAGCGGAGAAAACAGGTACAGAAGCGGAGGGCGGCGGTCTATGGACTCATTCCCTGGGCGGTCATCCTGCTCAATCTGTTCCTTCTGTTCCGTATGAGAGGGGAGTTGGACGCCTTAAGCCGGGAGATGGAGAGCATCCGGGAGCTTTTGTCCGGCAGCGTCGGCGCTGTCCGCACCGAGAGCGTCCCGGTAAACGTCTCCGGGGGGGCAGAAACGGACTATGTGAGCCAGCACGGCCTGGAGGAGGTGGAGGCTCCGAAGGAGCGCAGCGCCCGTGAGGTGGAGGAGCGGCTGGCGGAGCTGGCAGAGGAGAGTGACGCCATTCTTGCGGTCTACCAACAGCGGAACCTCTATCCGCAGAAACTTCTGGAAGCCCTGGCGAACAACCCGGAGATGGCGGACTTCGCGGAAGGCTACCTGACATCCGGGAACGCGGTCTCGGGCGGGCTGACCGACTATGAGAAGTCCCAGAGCTTCCCGCTCTTTCTGCAGTGGGATCCCCGGTGGGGCTATGAATCCTATGGGGACGACAGCTGCGTGGGGCTCGCCGGGTGCGGGCCCACCTGCCTGTCCATGGCGCTGTATTATCTGACGGGAAACGAGCGCCTGACACCGGATCAGGTGGCGGACTATGCCATGGACAATGGGTATTATATGCCTGGAACCGGCACGGCCTGGGCGCTTTTAGAGGATATGCCGCCTCTGTATGGTGTGAATGTGAGGGAAGTGGATAACAGCCAGGCGGCCATGGAGGAAAATCTGGGCCGGGGGCGGATCCTGATCGTCTCCGTGGGCAGGGGAGATTTCACCGTGAACGGGCATTTCATCGTTGTCTACGGGTACGATGAGAGCGGTTTTTGGGTGAACGATCCCAACTGTGTGGCCAGAAGCAGAAGTCCCTGGAGCTACGACAGGATAGCCGGGCAGATCAAGTGCATCTGGTCCCTTGGCTGATGACTGGGCCGATGATATGGAAGATATGCCCTAAAAGACAGGGATATTTTCGTGAAATATCCGACTGGATTTCCACGCCCGAAAAGTTTATACTGGAAAGAGTGTTTGGAACAACAGAAAATTTGGAGGACGATGGATGAAAAAGAATGTGATTCTGCTGCTCAGCGTGTGTACGGCTGCGCTGGCAGTGATTGCGGTCCTGTGGTGGCGGTCCGACCTGGGCGTGAAGGGCGCGGAGATGGAGCAGGATGCCAGGGCGGAGGAGCAGATTCCCGACAGCTGGGCGGTGGCCCAGGATCAGGGCGATTTTATGACCGCGATGATCTTTTACGACCAGGACCGGAGCGATTTTTCGGTGGCGCTCTATGTGAGACAGTCAGAGGCTTCGGAACGGTATCACTGTCGGTTCAGCGGGGACTCCGGGATGATCGGCACCGGTATCGTAGAGTATTCGTTTGAGGACTGTGAGGAACAGGCGTTTCTCTCCATGAACGGCCAGAAGGCCGTACAGGCGGTGATTCACCGGGGCGAGGAGATCGAGAACCGGGAACTGGACGCGGACAAGCCCTTTGTGCTGGTGCTGGACTCGGATGTCACCCAGGCGGTCTTTTATGACGCGGACGGGAACATCGCGGGCGATTATGACCTGACGGTAAAATAAAACAGAGCCGAATACCAGGGCGTATTCAGAGAATCTGCCCCGCAGCTTGCTGCGGGGCATTTGACTGCGGCGGAAAATGGCGGTAAAATAGAGGAAACGTCAATGAGAAGAAACGTCAATGAGAAGAAACGTCAACGAGAGGAAACGTCAAACGGTTTCACCCGGAGAGAACAGGGAGGAAGTATGCTTCGTTATCTGAAAAAATATTGGATGTTCGCAATCCTGGCGCCTCTCTTTATGCTGGGGGAGGTCAGTATGGACCTGCTGCAGCCGAGGCTGATGCGCACGATCGTGGACGAGGGGGTGCTGGGCCTGTCAAACGGCGGGGTGGGAGATCTGCGGCTGGTGATCTCCACCGGGCTGCGGATGATCGGGCTGGTGGCCTTTGGGGGTCTCTGCGGGATCCTGTCCGGCGTATTTGCCAACCTGTGCAGCCAGCAGTATGGGAACGATCTCAGGAAGGATGCCTTCCGCAGGGTCATGTCCTTCTCTTTCGAGCAGACGGACCGCTTTTCCACGGGTTCCCTGATCACCCGGGTGACCAATGACATTACCCAGGTGCAGAACCTGGTGACCCAGTGCATCCGGGGATTCGTGCGGACGTTTCTTCTGTTTGCCGGCGGCATCCTGTGTATGCTCACGCTGGATCTGAGCTTTGGGGCGGTGGTGGCCTGTGCCATGCCCCTGATCCTGATCTGTGTGGTATTCTTT
>CANPWJ010000160.1 GCA_947584035.1 uncultured Acetatifactor sp.
ACATAGTACCGCATATTGCCGCCGGTGCACTCTGCCCCTGCAGAGAGAAGCGTCAGGGCCTCCCCGGTATAGGTGAGCCCGGTCTCTCCCGTGGGCCCGCCCGTCACAGTGGATGCTGCCGGACGGATGTCCACTGTCCCGCAGGTGACCGCCCCCGGCGTATAGTATTTCGCATCCGCTCCGCCAAGCTGGATGTCCGTCACTGTGACGGTTTTCCCGTTTCCAACGCCGGCACTTTCGGCATTTGCGGTATAGCTCTCGACCTTCACCTCATCTTGTTTCCCGCCCTCCGTTACCAACTGGCCGGAGAAATCGTCAAAGCTGCCCGCTAATACAGTGGTTTCGTCATACGCCCTGTCATTCGGCTGGAAAGAGAAGGTCAGCTCCTTGGGCTTCACGGTGACATTTGCAGTCCCTTGGCCAGGTTGCACCTTGCCGTTCCCGCTGTATTGGGCGGTAATAACGGTATCGCTGCCGTCTCCGAACAGCGCTTTCTGCTTATCCCGGTCCGTGCCGGAAATGGTCAGGGTGGCTTTCACCTCTTCCGATGGGCCGGCGGACGTGACCGTCTGCAGCTCTGCCGTGCCCAGGGACACGCCCCCGGCCTGGAAGGTCACCTGTCCCCCTCCGTCCACAATATCCGCCGCCTTCACACCGGCAGCGCTCACCGTGGCGGTGAGGGTGATGCCGTCTCCATAGGTCGGCTCTCCGTCCGCAGCAGCCGCCGTCACCGCGACCGTGGGCGCAGCCTGGGTAACGGTAAAGGACACTTCCGCTTTGGAGGTTCTGTTCGTGCCGCCGCTCTGATAAGAGACGCTGATTTCGGCGGTATGAGTGCCGACAGAAAGCCCCTCGTTCGGCTGGATCGTCCAGGATGTGTCGCTTGCGCCTACAACCAGCTTTGTGTTCTCGCTGCCTTGCTGCGCGAAAGAAAAATCACCTCCCACAAGCTCCACCTTGGAAATGTCAGCCTCCTTTTCGCCATTATTTGTAATCTTGATTGCCTGGGCAGACGGCCAGGAAGAGCCGTATGTGGTATCCGCAAAGACGGGAGCGGTAACATCCAGGTTGAAATGATAGATAATCTTGCCTTCCCCTATATTTGTGATCCCTTTCTCACCATTGGTAAGCTGTCCATAGACATCGATCGTCCCGCTGTTGCTGACCGTACCCTCATTGTTGAGCACACCGTTTAGGTCACTCGAACTGCCGACCTGGATCGTGCCGTTATTGGTCATCGTCACGCCCGCTGCGATATGCAGGGGATGTCCCTGGGGCACTTTCAGGGTCTCCCCTCCCTTTACCTCAAAATCATAGGCGGGCGTCGGCGTGCCGTATACCTGACCATCCTTTCCAATAAATAGGATGCCGCTCCAACTGCTTTTCCCACTTTGATCCCCAATAGAGTTTGTATGGATCACGGCGTTTCCGCTGGTGCCGGTGGAGAAGCTGCCTTCGTTAGTACTACGCACTCCTTTTCCGATCCCGGCACCACTCCCGTTCGAGCTCGCGGTGACAATGCCCCCGCTGATGGTGATCGTGCCACCATCTCCCTCCGCTCCGCCTCCGATCCCGGCACCACTATATTCACCACTCCCGGTCGAGCTCGCGGTGACAATGCCCCCGCTGATGGTGATCGTGCCTCCGTTTGTGTAATGTCCGCCTCCGATCCCAGCACCACTGTTCGAGCTCGCGGTGACAGTGCCTCCGTTGATGGTGATCTTGCCTCCGGCTCCGTACTGTCCGCCTCCGATCCCAGCACCATTGTTCCCGGTCGCGGTGACAATGCCTCCGTTGATGGTGATCGTGCCTCCGGTTTTTTCTTCTCCGCCTCCGATCCCGGCACCACTATAGCTACTACTCCCGTTCGAGCTCGCGGTGACAATGCCTCCGTTGATGGTGATCGTGCCACCATCTCCCTTCGCTCCGCCTCCGATCCCGGCACCCGCATAGCTTTTTCCGGCTTCGTTTGAGCTCGCGATGACAATGCCTCCGTTGATGGTGACCGTGCCTCCGGCTCCGTACCGTCCGCCTCCGATCCCGGCACCGTAACCATTCCCATAGGATCCCTTAAAGGTTGCCGTCAGCTTCCCCATTATACCGGCATCCTCAGACTGGGCATAGATGGTCAGGCTGTTGCCCGAATTCACTGTAATGCCCTCGCTTGCCGTCAGGCTTCCGGAATCCTTCAGAATCAGGTTGACGCTACCGCTTACGGAAATACGGCTGGAAATCGTAATATCTCCATCCACCACATACCAGTCGCTGCTCCAGCTGCTGGTACTGTTTGTCACCGTTGTGAAGCTACTGGGAAAGTTTTCCGGCACCAGCTTTTGGGATGTTGCGTCCCAAGTAAGGTAGAAATTTTCTTCTATGGTTTCCGCCGGAGTCCCTGTAATGCTCCCGCTAATCTCACCCTTTCCCTGGATTTGATAGATTGTGCCGCAATTCTCCAGTTTTCCTGAGATTTGAATTTTTCCATAATTATATATCTTCCCCTGATTCGTCAGCGTGACCCCTTCCGGGATCGTGAGTGTCCCGCCGTCCAGAATGGTCAGGTTCTTGTCGGACGGAATGGTCAGATCGTCGGCAAGCGTGGGGCTGCCGTAGAGTGTGATGTTGCCGGAAGCGTCACCGATCAGGCAGTTGTTCCTGCTCACCGTTTTCGCACCGATCCCGCGCCCGTGAGAACTCTCGGTATAGACCAAGCCGCCGGAAATTGTGATCGTGCCGTCGAAATCGTTGTCCCTGTGTCCGTATCCGATGTCATAAGACTTCCCGCTAGTCGATTTGCTTGTCGCGTGAACCTCTCCGCCGCTGATGGTGATAGTCCCCATCGACTTGGCCCAGCAGCCGCAGCCGATACCCGCGCCGTTGCCGCCGCTCTCCGCCGTCACCTTGCCGCCGGTAATGGTGATCGACTGAAAACTCCCGTGTGCTTGACCATTTGTCCAGCCGCCGCCGATGCCCGCGCCGTCGCCCTCGCTTTTGGCGTTGATCGTACCGCCCTTGATAAGGATGCTGCCCGCGTCGTCCTCGATGGTGGTCATCGTTTCGGTACCGCCGTTGCCGCCGATGCCCGCGCCAAGCGTCTTGTCAAAGGGCGCTGTCGCACCGGTCACTTCTTTCGAGACCGCGTTTAACGTGCCTGTGCCCTCGATCGTGAGGGACGCGCCTTTTGCCACATGGATACCGGCATAATAGTTGTTGCTGGTGAAGGAGTTGGTCGTCCCATCCTCCAGAATCAGCGTCACGCTGCCGCTCTGGATGTCAAAGGCGCATTTGCCGCTGGTCACGCTCACGTTATTCAGGGTGATCGTGGCCTTCGCGTTGTTCTTTACAATAATCGTATTGGAGGTGGTAGTGCCGGTGACGGTGTAGCTACCGTCTGTGCTGATGGTCAGGCTGCCGTTTGCTATGTTGTGATCCTCTGCCGACAAAGCAATCGGATTGACCCCGGAAATCCCTTCCAGCGCAAGTAATGCGGAAACGACGTCGTTATAGCGGGTAATGTCCAGGGCGTCCAGCTCCTCCTGGGACAGAGCCAGCTTCGCCTCGTCGATGGCCGTAAGCTGTGCCTCCACGTCGGCCCGATTGTCGGCGGTGACGGTTTCCGCGTCCGGCAAGGCATCTATCATAGACTGCACTTGTTTCGCAGCCGTCCCCGTGTGCAGATCTCCGTCCGTCACGGTGTCCGATTCTATTTCATTACTTTCCGGCACCGGAGTCGTGCCCTTCTGGTTGTTGGTGTCTGCCCCATTCTTTTCGGTTTCGTCTCCTGTAGTGCTGTCCAAGGCAGAGAGGGCGGACAGCGCCGCCTCATAGCGGGCAGCATCCAGCTTTGCCGTCTCTTCCCCGTCCAGTTCCGACAGGGCCGCATCTATAGCATCCAGCTGTTCCCGTACCGCTGTCTGGCTGTCCGCTGTAATCTCCTCCGCATTGGGCAGAGCATCGATCAGCTCCTGTATCTGCTCTATTGCAGTTTTTTCCGGCGAGCCTTCTCCCTCCGCATACGCGGTCACAGGCAGCATGGAAATGAGCATGACCACCGACAGGAATCCTGCAAACCATTGTCTTATCCCGTGTTTTATTCTGCATCTCATACCAAAAGCCTCCTTTGAATATGCAGCCATCCTAATCTATCAAATGCCGGAGCGCCTCGCTCCGTTACTAAGCGGTGCGCCTGACGACCTGCCGCAGGGCACGCCTGGCGTTTATCCCAAAACAATTATTTTGTCGTAACCACCGTGCGCGATCCAGACAAGCCGCCGCAGGCACGCTTCCGCTATATAGCGCCTACAGCGGTACATAATGCGCCAAAGTACGGCGCATAAGTACCGGCGGCGCTAAAATGCCCTGCGCGCGGTCTTGTCTGGATCGCGCACAGGGCTGCACAAAAAAGTTTCAAACGCCTGGCTTCGGAAGGAACCTTCGGAACAGCAAATGGCTATAAAAGGATACAACAACCAGAGCCGTAAAGAATCGTCGTCTGCGGCTCTGGTCGTCCTGCCCTTTTTTTGTCTTTTCCTATTTTTTTCGACTTTTTATGCCATTTCCAAAGAGTTCCCTATTGAATTTTGAAAACGCAAGTGGTAGAATTCATTTTAATAAGAAGGTCTCCCAAAGCAGGAAGCGCACGGACGTTTCGGACAAAATAATTGTTTTGTGACACGCTATGACACCAGCCTCAGCCGGTCCATGATCCGGGCGTGTTCCGCGCCGGTGGAGATCAGATAGATCCTGGTCGTCTCGATGGAGGAGTGCCCCAGCACGTCGGAGAGTCTTACGATGTCCCGGGTAACCTGATAGAATGCCCGGGCAAACAGGTGACGGAGATTGTGCGGAAACACCTTACTCCCTTCCACCCCGGCTTTTTTGCAGAGGGCTTTCATCTCCGCCCAGATCTGCCGTCTGTTCAGACTTTTTCCGTTTCCTGTGAGAAAGATCTCGCCGGAGACGTTTTTTTGTTTCCGGGCGTACTGCAGAAGCTTCCGGCAGAGTTTTCCGGGGATCAGGATGGTCCGCACCTTCCCTTTCAGAAAGATATCTGCGCGCCCCGCTTTCGCTGCCTCCACGGTGAGATACTTTACCTCCGAGACCCGGATGCCCGTGCCGCAGATGGCCTCCAAAAGCAGCGCCAGCCGTGGCTTGTCCTGTGCGGCTGCCACCAGGCGTTCATACTCCCCCCGGGTCAGCTCCCGGGACGGATCCCGGAACACCCGCCGCTGGAGCCGCAGAGACTTCACCCGGCAGTCCTCCCTGCCCAGGAACTTCAAGAGCGCGTTCACCGCCGCTACCATGGAATTGACGGTCGCGGGGGCGTAGCCCCGGGTCAGGAGACCGTCCCGCCAGGCGGCGGCCGCCTCTCTCGTCAGGATTTCCCCTTTCATATGCGTGGCAAAGCCCGCCGCGTCCCGGAGGTATTTTGCCACCGTCCCCGGGCTCTTTTCCTCCCGCCGCAGAGATTCCCCAAAATTCCGCAATTCTTCCTTTGTGATTCCGTTTTCCATAACTGCCTCCTGTAAGATAGGGTTTTTCTCTATTTTACAGGGAGCGGGGAGGAAGCCAGAAATAAAAGAGGGAGCCCAGCAGCTTTCCCGCCGCCATGGACAGGACCGCCAGGCCGATCCCGTGCCGGAAGGAGATCCGTCTGGTGAAGATGGGGATGCTGTCCAGCATCTCGGCGATGGCTAACGCCAGGCATCCGATGAACATCCCGCTGAAC
>CANPWJ010000161.1 GCA_947584035.1 uncultured Acetatifactor sp.
ACTGCTATCTGCGGGAGCTGCCGGAGGAGCCGGAGGAGCCGGGGGAGCCGCGCGGGGGCTCTGCGGATGGTTCTGACGGCGCTGCCGCCGGACGAAAAAGGCTTCCCGGGATCACACTCTGGATCCTGCCCCTGGGGCTTGTGGCGGGCTGGAGCAACGAAAATATGGGCCCTGCCGTGTGGCTCGTGAGCACGCTGGTGATGGGGATTCTCTGGAAGCGGAAGAGGAAGCTTTGTCCCTGGATGGCGTTCGGGAATCTGGCCTGTCTGGCGGGGAGCATCCTGGTGGTGGCGGCGCCGGGCAATTTTGTCCGAAACGCGCAGGTTCCGGAGAATCAGTACGGCGTCCTCTGGCGGCTGTTCCTGCGGGGATATGCGGAGAGCACGGCGGCGCTGGAGTATCTGTTTCCCACGGTGCTCCTCACCGCGTTTGTGCTGATCCTGGGGAAGGGTGTTCTGGGCCTTGCGGTGGGACAGAGAAATGGCCTGCTGCTGTTTGCGGCGTTCCTCTCCTGGGGAGCCATGGCGCTTTCGCCGCACTATCCGGATCGGGCCACGTTTGGGACGATGACCCTTCTCATCTGCGTGATCCTGTCCATGGCGGGGAGGATCCTGCGGGCGCGGAGGGATCTGTTCTGGATGCTTTGCGGGGTGGGCGCGCTGGTCTGGCTTCGGGGGATGTTTTTCCTGGGAGAATTCCTGGCCATCTCCTGGGGCTGGATCCGGTAGAGCGGATAGCGTATATAGTTTAGGGACCACCGATGTGTACAGCGAGCTGGAGCTGGACGATCAGGGGGACCGGAGGGAAAAGCGGCGGACGAAGCAAGACAGGGAAGGACATTCTGCATTTGGTGCGGGATGTCTTTTTTTTATTTTTTTCCGGATCGGTGCGATATGCTGCCCTCCTTTTTCATCTAAGAATTAGAACGGCCGAAAACAGTGGAAACAGGATCCGGAAAGGAAGGACTTTATGGTATGAGCAAGGAGGAGTTTTGCGAGCGGGTGCTGGAGGCGGAGGGATCCCTGTATCATGTGGCGAAGTCCATACTGCACAGTGACAACGACTGTGCGGACGCGATACAAAGCGGCATCCTGAAGGCGTATCAGAAGCTGCACACGCTGAAGAGGGAGCAGTATTTCAAGACGTGGCTGACGCGGATCGTCATCAACGAATGTTACCAGCTGATCCGAGAGGCAAAGCGGTATGTGTCGGCGGAGGATTACCCCGGATGGGACGCGGAGAACGCCTGGGAGCTGGAGGAGGAGTCGGATGTGCTGGCCGCTCTGGTGGAGCTGGAGGAGCAGTACCGGATCCCGCTTGTGCTCCATGAGATCGAGGGGTACTCTGTCCGAGAGATCGGGGAGATTTTGAAGCTGTCGGAGACGAATGTGAGAAGCCGCATCCACCGCGGGAAAAAGAGACTGCGGGAGCGGCTGGAAGGGAGGATATTATGAGCGATCGGATAGAAAAGGATGTGTTTCGGGAGGTTCCGGAGGTGGTGCACGGCGCGGTGGAGGACGCCCTTGACGCGGTGCGGGAGAGCGGAGGAAAGCGCATTTTCCGGATGCCTGCCGCTGCGGCTGCGTGCTTTGCGCTTTTTTTGGCGGGAGGCGTCACCGTATCGGCGGTGGGGCTTGTCAGCCTGTATCGGCAGCGCATGGAGGAGATGGATGCGGATGAGATCGGGTACTATTATGATGTGGCCGGAAACGGGGATGCGGACGCGGTAAACCGGGCGCTCACCGAAAAGGAGCGTGAGCGGTACGACATACTGGAGCAGGAATATGAGAAGAACGGCCGGTTCCCCCAGTCGGATCTCAGAGAGCTTGCGGACGGGGAGGTCTATGACGGGAACGGGATCGCGCTGGAGCCGGAGAGCAGGGCGGTCTATCTGCCGGAGAGGGAGCTGACGGACGAGGAGCTTCTGGAGCTTATCGACTTCCACCACAGACTGACCTACAGCATCTATCAGGTGAACCAGGCGAGGATCTTAAACGGCGACGGATGGGAGAGCCGGCTTGCCCGCATGAGCGACGATGAGGTGGATGCGGTCTATCAGGCGGCCTTCAGCACCTTGGAGGATGTCAGCGGGGGCTACAGCAGAGAGCTGACCGAGGGTGAGAGGGAGCGCTATGCGGAGCTGGAAAAGAGCTACGAGGAGGACGGGGTGTACACGGATGTGGAGGCCGCCGTCATTCAGACACCGGAGGAGTACAGCGGGGAGGGCGTTGCGATCTGCGTTCGGGACGGCGCCTATTATCTGCCCGAGGAGACGCTCACGGACGAGGAGCTTCTGCAGCTCATCGACTATGAGCATAAGGCGGCCTACTGCATCGACCGGATCGGGCAGGAGATCCTTATGGGGCTTCGGGACGGGTATCCCCAGCGGGCGGACAGCATAGAGGTGCCCCAGGAGCCGGAGCAGGCGCCGCCGGTGGTGCCGGGACAGGGCCTGACCGTGGAGGAGCGCCGGCAGATACAGGAGGAGCTGTGGCTGCTGGAGGAGCAGCGCTAAAGACCGATTTCCCTTGACAAGCCCCAACGGGTGGGTAGAATGGAAGTATAATAAGCGAACGGGCCCCCTCGGGCCGCAGAGGAGGAAATCGGAAAATGAACAACAGGAATTATCTTTTGGAATTTATCTGGATGTGGGCGAAAGCCGCCGTGCTGTACTGGCTCGGCGGCTCCATCCTGGGCGCCATGTCATCGGCGGGAGGCTTTGACCGATTCGCGGGGATGGCCGTGGCCGCCATGGTGTTTGGCTTTACCTTTTTCAACAAGGTGGTCCCCTTTAATCTGTTCGGAAACAGCGACGCCGTCATCCTGTTCTGGGTCATCAAGATGCTGCTCTCCGCGGCCATTGGGCTCATCGCGTTCCCCATCGTCAATCTCTATTACATCCTACATATCCTGGTGGGATTTTTCCGGAAGGATTAGAAAAGGGATCCTAAAAAAATGTATACATGTATAATTTCGCTTGACATTCCCCATCCTATATGGTATCATTCATTCCATATTGAAAATGCTGGGAAGGAGACTCTTGCCAGGGAACACGACAGGAATACGGCGTCACCGACTGAGAGCGCCGTTCGTGGGAAGCGACGAAGGGAACACTCCGGAGCAGGCTGCCTGAACGGTCAGTAGGGCGGCACGTTGCACGCGTTAAGTGAGAGAGAGGGCGGCCGCGCCCCTGGGGAGCCGGCTGTCAATGCGGGTGGTACCGCGGATACCATGAGTAGATCCGTCCCGGAATGCAGGAAACTGCGTTCCGGGGCTTTTT
Organism: uncultured Acetatifactor sp.; assembly: GCA_947584035.1. Taxonomy (GTDB): domain Bacteria; phylum Bacillota; class Clostridia; order Lachnospirales; family Lachnospiraceae; genus Acetatifactor. The sequence continues at coordinate 3,281 of CANPWJ010000161.1, forward strand.
TGTGTAGAGAGCTGCCCGGGACGGGCGGGACGTCTGCCGCGGGCGCGGGAGCGAGAGCGGTCCTGGCAGGAAGCAGAATCAGGAGGAGAGAATATGTACAGAGACGTTACCATGAAAGAGATCGGGGAACAGCAGATCGGCCGGACCCTTCAGGTGGCCGGCTGGGTGGAGAACATCCGCGACCACGGCGGGGTATCCTTTATCGACCTGCGGGACATGTACGGCGTGCTGCAGGTGGTCATCCGAAAGACCGAGCTGTTAAACGGCATCTCCAAGGAGATGTGCCTGTCCGTCACGGGGCCGGTGGAGAAGCGCGACGAGGAGACCTACAACCCGAAGATCCCCACCGGGACCATCGAGCTGGAGGCGCAGAAGATCGAGGTGCTGGGGAAGGTGTACCAGAAGCTTCCCTTTGAGGTGATGACCTCCAAGGAAATCCGCGAGGATGTGCGCCTGAAGTACCGCTATCTGGATCTGAGGAATGCCAAGGTGAGGGACAATATCATCTTCCGCTCCCAGGTCATCAGCTTCCTGCGCCAGAAGATGACGGAGATGGGATTTCTGGAGATCCAGACACCCATCCTGTGCGCGTCCTCCCCGGAGGGGGCCAGGGACTATATCGTCCCCTCCAGGAAGTTCAAGGGGAAATTCTACGCGCTGCCTCAGGCGCCCCAGCAGTATAAGCAGCTTCTGATGGCGTCGGGCTTTGACAAATACTTCCAGATCGCTCCCTGCTTTCGGGATGAGGACGCCAGGGCCGACCGCTCCCCCGGAGAGTTCTACCAGCTGGATTTCGAGATGAGCTTTGCCACCCAGGAGGACGTGTTCCGGGCGGGGGAGGAGGTGCTGTCCGCCGCCTTTGAGAAGTTTGCGCCCCAGGGGTATGCGGTGACACAGGCGCCCTACCCTGTGATCAGCTACCGCCAGGCCATGCTGGAGTTTGGAACCGACAAGCCGGATCTGCGCAATCCCCTGCGCATTCTGGATGTGACGGAGTTTTTCCAGAACTGTACCTTCAAGCCCTTTGTGGGCAGGACCGTCCGGGCCATCAAGGTGCACGCGGACATGTCCAAGGGCTTCCACGAGAAGCTGCTGTCCTTTGCCACCGGGCTGGGCATGGGCGGCCTGGGCTATCTGGAGGTGGCGGAGGATCTCTCCTACAAGGGGCCCATCGACAAGTTTATCCCGGAGGAATTAAAGGGAGAGCTGCGGGAGCTGGCCGGGCTTGCGGCCGGGGACACCATCTTTTTCATCGCCGCTAAGGAGGAGCGGGCCAACTACTACGCGGGACAGAGCCGGAACGAGCTGGGCGAGAAGCTGGGTCTCGTGGAGAAGAAGGCGTACCGCTTCTGCTATGTGAACGATTTCCCCATGTTTGAGCGGGATCCCGAGACCAAGCAGATCGGCTTCACCCACAATCCCTTCTCCATGCCCCAGGGCGGTCTGGAGGCGTTAAACACCAAAGACCCTCTGGAGGTGCTGGCCTACCAGTACGACATTGTGTGCAACGGCGTGGAGCTGTCCTCCGGGGCGGTGCGCAACCATGACATCGAGATTATGAAGAAGGCGTTCGCCATCGCCGGATACGACGAGGAGACCCTTCAGAAAAAATTCGGCGCACTGTATCAGGCGTTTCAGTTTGGCGCGCCCCCGCACGCGGGCATGGCGCCGGGAGTGGATCGCATGATCATGCTGCTGCGGAACGAGGAGAATATCCGGGAAGTGATCGCCTTCCCCATGAACGGAAACGCCCAGGACCTGATGTGCGGCGCGCCGGGCGAGGTGACGGAGCAGCAGCTGCGGGAGGTGCACATCAAGGTCAGGGACTGACGCCGCGGGAAAAAGCGTGGAACGGATAGAATAAATAGAACGGATGGAGCAGATGAATCGGATGGAACGGACAGAGAAGGAGGCGTGTGTTTGACATGGCAAATATCTTGAGCGACGAGACCATAGAGTATGTGGGAATCCTGGCGAAGCTGGATCTGTCGGATGAGGAGCGGGAACAGGCGAAGAAGGATATGGGCCGTATGCTGGACTATATCGACAAGCTGGGCGAGCTGGACACCGAGGGCATAGAGCCCATGTCCCACGTATTTCCGGTGCAGAATGTGTTCCGGGAGGACGAGGTGACCAACGGGGACGACAGCGCCAGCCTGTTGAAAAATGCACCGGGGAAAAAGGACAATATGTTCCTGGTACCCAGGACCTTTGAGTAGAGACGGAAAGGGGAAGGAAGATGAAGCTTTTATCCTATACGGCGGTGGAGCTAGCCGGGGCGATCCGGGCGGGCAGGGCTACCGCGGTGGAAGCGATGCAGGCCGTCCTGGAGCAGATCCACCGGACGGAGGAAACGTATCACTGTTATGTGACGGTGGACCGGGAGGGCGCGCTGGAAAGGGCGGCCCAGGTACAGAGAAGGATCGAG
>CANPWJ010000162.1 GCA_947584035.1 uncultured Acetatifactor sp.
CAGCGACCACCGCATGGCTATGGGCTTTTCCCTGATCGGGCTGCGCGCTCCCGGTATCGTCATCCACGATCCGGGCTGCTGCCGCAAGACCTTTGAAACGTATTTTGAGACTCTGGAGGATGCCATCCGCCAGCTTACCCGGTGACGGGCCGATCGGGCGCCGGGGTTTCGCCGCGGGAAACGGCTTAAGAAAGGCAATATCCATGAAACGTATCCGAAATTTCATTCAAAAAATGCCCCTGTTCTCCTCCGTTTTGTTTTCCCTGTTCCTGGGCTTTTGGGGCGCCCTTTTTGCTCTGCTGGCGGGGCTTTTGGAAGGTGTCTCCTCCCCGACGGAATGGCTGGCATACTCTCTGGAGGGGCTTTTAGCCATCCCGCTTGTCAGCTTTCTTTTGGGCGCCTTCGTCGTCTATCCCCTGGTGCTCACCGCCGTCAACCTGGTGCTTCTCTTTGCCCCGGCGAAGTATCCCCCGCTTCGGCGGGCCGCCAAGGGCTTCGAGGTGGTCACCCTGGTCCTGGGAAGCCTCTACAGCGTGCTGATACAGGCGCTTCTGGAGATCTGCTGGCTGGACGACTGGCAGGAGACTCTGTACAACAGCCAGGTACACACACCAATCTACACCCAGGCATGGCCCACGGTCCTCACCTTTCTTCTGGCGGGACTGGCCGGTTATCTGGCGCTGAGCTTTATCCGGCTGGAAAAGCTTCCTCCTCTGGCCGCGGTCCTCGCCATCTCGGCCATGTATCTGGGAACGGCGGAGATGATCGCTTTCGCCGTGCAGGTATTTTCCACACAGTACCTGATCCTCTGCCTCTTTCCGTTTAACTGTGTGCTGATCACCGCCAAGACCATCCGCTACAAGATCTGGGAGTGGAACCGCCTGAGCGAAGCGCAGAAGCGGACGTGGCGCAATCCCCTGCTAAACGCCCTGAACCAGAGGCTTAAAAACGCGCTCTGCTGGCCCTTTGCGGCGTTCCTCCTCATGGGGCCCCTGTTCGGCATCCTGGTGGGGATCCTGCTTCTCTTTGGCCAGCAGCCGGACACCTGGATCCGCGCCTTCACGGAGACCAGCGACTGGAACCTCTCCCAGCGGACAGCCCCCCAGAATGTGTACTACGACGAGCACTATCTCTGCACGGTGGCCGCCGGCGGACACCCGAAGCTGGTTAAGCCCCTGCGCATGGGCGAACGCCACGGCCACCGGGTGGTGGTCAACCGCCAGCTCTGCATCGCAAACGCCTTCGAGCAGATTCTGGAGGAGCGGACGCCCCGGCTCCACAGGCGCATCCGGCACCTGTATGACACTTGCGGCTTCCCCCTGGCCAGAAAGATCCGTTCCCGCCGGGCAGCGGACGCGGTCTATCTGCTGATGAAGCCTCTGGAATGGTTTTTCCTGGCGGTGCTGTATCTGTGCGACGCGAAACCGGAAAACCGCATCGCCGTCCAGTATCTTCCGCGTGCGGCAGTAGAAACCGCACAAAAAGGCAGCTTCGCAGCTGCGCAAAGCGGCCGAACCAGCCGAACATAGAAAGGAGCAAACAGAATTGAACAGCAAAGACACCACAGAAATTTTTAAGAACGCGCCTGTCCCCAAGGCCGTGATCAGCAATGTGATCCCTTCCATCATCAGCATGATTATGGTGCTCGCCTACAATCTGGCCGACACCTTTTTCATCGGACAGACCAGGAACCCCTACATGGTAGCCGCCGTCTCCGTAGCCACCCCCGCCTTTCTTCTCTTTATGGCGGTGGGGATGCTCTTCGGCATCGGCGGAACCTCCCTGATCGCCCGTATGCTGGGGGAGGGCCGCGGGGAGAGAGCCAAGAATACCTCCGCCTTCTGCTTCTGGAGCGGGCTTGTGATCGGCTTGGTCTCCATGGTGGTCATTTTGATCTTCGCCCGGCCGGTCTGCCGCCTGATCGGCGCCAGCGACGACACCATCGATTACGCCGCACAGTACCTGTCCATCGTGGCGCTGGGCATCCCCTTTCTGATCGTCAGCAACACCTTCAGCAACATCATCCGGGCTGAGGGAAACGCCCAGAAGGCCATGGTCGGCATGGTAGTAGGCAACCTGATCAATATCGTTTTCGACCCGATTATGATCCTGGGCCTTGGCTGGAATGTAGCCGGGGCGGCCATCGCCACCGTGCTGGGGAATCTGTTTGCCGCCTGTTTCTATACGGCCCACCTGCTGTCCAAAAAGAGCATCCTCTCCATCCGCCCGGCGGATTACCGGATCGGCGGACAGATCGCCACCGGCGTGTTCGCCATCGGTATCCCCGCCTCCCTGAACAGCATCCTGATGAGCGTCTCCAATATCCTCATCAACAATCTGATGAGCCAGTACGGCGATATGTGCGTGGCCGGCCTGGGCGTCGCCATGAAGGTAAACATGATCGTTGTCATGCTCCTCATCGGCCTGGGCACCGGCATCCAGCCTCTTTTGGGCTATTGCTTCGGCGCCGGCAACCGGAAGCGCTATTTTGCGGTTCTGAAATTTTCCCTGTGTCTGGCTCTGGGCATGAGCCTGGTGATGACGGTGATCTGCTACTGCGGGGCCGGCCCTCTGGTCCGCGCCTTTCTGGACGATGACGCCGCCTTTGGCTACGGTATGTCCTTCGCCCGGATCTACATATACTCCGGCCCCATCATGGGAATCCTGTTCGTGCTGATCAACGCCATCCAGTCCACGGGCGCGGCGCTCCCCTCGCTGATCCTGTCGGTGAGCCGCCAGGGGCTATTGTTCATCCCGCTGCTCTTTACCTTCCACGCGCTCTTCGACAATGCCACCATGCTGGCGCTGGCCCAGCCCGTCACGGACTATTGCACGGTACTGCTGGCGACGGTCCTCTTCTACTTCACGTGCCGCCGCTACTTCAGGGCCAAAGAGCCGGAGCTTGACCCGGAGGCAGATTAAATCCTGTAGGTTTGACCCGGAGGCGGATTAAATCCTAACTTTACAATCCGCCGGAGGATATGTTACCATAGTAGAAGAAACGGTGCGAACGGTGCGTCCCGGAAAAACGGCGCGCAGAAAAATCGGAAGCCAAAAGATCGGAAGCAGAAGGATCAGAAGCAGAAGGATCCAAAAAAGAAAGACAAACGTCAGATCACCCGCCGCGCAGACGGCAGATTGGGAGGAAATATGAGCAAAAAGAAAGTGGTTGTATCTCTCGGACATGAGGCGCTCGGCTACACTACCCTGGAGCAGATGGACGCTGTGAAGGTCACCGCCAGGGCGCTGGCCGATCTGGTGGAGGCGGATTACCAGCTCACCATCACCCACAGCAACGGCCCGCAGGTCAGCATGATCCACAAGGCCATGACAGAGCTCCGCCGGGTGTACATCGACTATACGCCCGCCCCCATGTGCGTCTGTTCCGCCATGAGCCAGGGGTACGTGGGCTACGATATCCAGAACTCGCTCCGGGCCGAGCTGCTCGGGCGCGGCATCTCCAAACCGGTGAGCACCCTTCTGACCCAGGTGACCGTGGATCCTTACGACGAAGCCTTCTACGAGCCCACCAAGGTGATCGGGCGCTACATGTCCCGGGAGGACGCGGACATTGAGATCAAAAAGGGCAATTATGTGAAGGAATACCCTGGAAAGGGCTTCCGCCGGGTAGTGGCCGCGCCGAAGCCCATCGACATCGTGGAGATCGAGGCCATCCGGGCCCTGGTAAATGCCGACCAGGTAGTCATCGCCTGCGGCGGAGGCGGGATCCCCGTGATCGAACAGAAACACGCCCTGAAGGGCGCTTCCGCCGTCATCGAGAAGGATGCCATCGCAGGCAAGCTGGCCATTGAGCTTAAGACGGAGGAGCTGATCATCTTAACCGGCGTCGATTATGTGTACCGCAACTTCGGCACGGAGATCCAGACGCCGCTCTCCTCCCTGAACGTGGCGGAGGCAAAGCGGCTGATGGAGGAAGGCCAGTTCGAGGAGGGCACCATGCTCCCCAAGATCGAGGCGGCCATCGCCTATCTGGAAAAGGTTCCCACCGGGAAAGTGCTGATCACCTCTCTGAAGAACGTCAAGGACGCCATCAAGGGCAGGACAGGAACGGTGATCACCGCCTAACGGCTTCTCACAAAAAGCGCTGGGGGCTACACCGCTCCCAGCGCCGTCATTACCGCTCCCGCCATGATACAGAAATCCGACAGATTGAACACGATCCGGCGGAGCCATTTCCATCGCACACCAAAGCTCAGATAATCCACCACATATTTCCGGCGGAGCCGGTCGTAGGTATTGCTGAAGGCCCCTCCCAGAAGAAAAGACAGCCCCAGCTTCAGAAGGGTATTCCCCTTTTGTCCCAGGGTGCACAGAAATACCGCCAGCACCACCAATGTCAGAAGCAGGGAGAGAACCGCCACAGCACGCCGCCTTCTCTGCCCCAGATGCAGGATCATGCCCCGGTTGTGGCATTTCCGAAGCAGGATCCGGCCCCGGAGGAGCGCTCTGCCCTCTCCCTCCTCACACCGCTTTTCCACATAAGCCTTGATCCACAGATCTCCCAGAAAGACCGCTCCCGCTATTCCCAGGCAGACCACCCACATCCTACGCTTCCCCCTTCTTTCGTTTCACTCCGCCCAGCAGACGCCGTATCCCTTCGGACAACAGGCACGCCCCGTTCTCCAGTCCCAGCGGGACATACAGAAGCATAAACACATAGTAGGGCAGCACATATCTGCACTGGCTCTCCCACAGGATGCTGAACAAGAACCCTCCTATAATGGTGATCAGCGGGATCCAGAAGAGACTGTCCCGCTCCCACTCCGACCGCCGAAACAGGCAGCCAAGCACAAACACCAAAAACGCTAGGTACACAATGCTCTGATAGATGTTTGCGCTTTTCCAGACTACATCATGCAGCTCTCCGTAATACAGCTCCTCGATCAATTTCGGCAGGGGAAGCTCCTCGTCAAAGCTTCTCGTAGAATACAGGCTCTCAAACAACGGCTCCAGCCACTGAAGCTGCAGCTTTCTCTTAAAGAAATCCACCGCCAGCTCCGGATCCTCGGAGAATTCCTGAAGTCTCTCCCGCACATACTCCCAGCCGATCTGGGCCGCCGGCTCCCGCTGGAAACCGCACTCCTCGAACACCGACTGATGGTAGCGGTTATAGACGCCGGGCAGCCCGTCCGTCTCCTGGAGCCCCATGGCCACATACAGGATGCTGGGGATCCCGATCCCGCTCTCATAACCGGAGCGCGCCTCATACGACACATCCACGGCCTTCAGCCCCCCGAAGGGAACCGCGATCAACAGGACCGCCGCCGCGATCCATTTCCCATTCCATCTTTGCCAGGCCAGCAGAAACAGCCCCAGAGCCACCGCGATCAGAATAATCCAGGTGTTCGTCCGAAACAGAAGGGCACAGGCGGCCGCAACAGCGGCCAGAAGAAGAAAGCGTCCCTTCCCGTTCCTTCCAAAGGCAGACAGAGCCGCAAACAGCACCAACGAGAGGCAGATGGAGGGGATGTCCCCGTAAATGTAGGGCATATGGAGTGCCAGAGGCGTACAGGCCGCATAAAACAGGCTGAACAGAACGGAAGGCACCACCCGCTCCGTATGGATCCGCAGAAAAAGAT
>CANPWJ010000163.1 GCA_947584035.1 uncultured Acetatifactor sp.
AAGGAGTAGAAGAACAGGTACTCCCCGCAGGCGACGGCCAGCCAGTACCAGATCACCTCCGGATTCTCCGCCCGCAACTGTTCGATCGTCTCATAGCTGTAGGTGTCGCCCTCGCGCCGGGTCTCCAGGTCGAGGCAGCGCAGCCTTTCATTGTCCACCACCGCCAGGGACACCATCTGGTAGCGGTCCTCCGCGGGAGCCATGTCCCGGCTTTCCTTCATATAGGAGCGCCCCGTGGGAACCAGCCACACCTCGTCCAGCTTCTGCTCCTCCAGCGCCCACTGGGCCAGCATCAGGTGTCCTACATGGACCGGGTTGAAGGAGCCCCCCAAAATTCCGATCCTACGCATAAAATATCACTTCCCTTAAATGATTAGTCTTTGTCTTTTCTGTCTGCCCTGGGCAGTTCAATCTTAGGTTTTTCTTTGTTGGGCCTGTACAGGATGATCTTCCTGCCGATGACCTTCACCGCGGTAGCGTGCGTCCGCTCCGCCAGGATCCCGGCGATCTCCTCCGGGTCCTCCGCACAGTTTTTCAGGACTGCGATCTTGATCAGCTCCCGGTTGTGAAAGCACTCCTCCACCGCCGCCGTGACCATGGGGGTGACCCCGGTCTTTCCCACCTGGAAAACAGGATCCAGGCTGCTGGCCAGGCTGATCAGGTAAGCCCTCTGTCTGCTTGTCAATTTCATACCGATACCTCTCGTCCGTCCGAACGGGCGTCCATGCCTCCTACTTGTAATAGTCGAAGGAGAGACCGTACATCCGCACGGTGTCGCCCTCCTGTATGCCCAGCGCCTCCAGCTCCTCCAGTATGCCGTTTTCCTTCAGGAAATTCTGGAAGAAGCGGAAGCCCTTCTCGCTCTCCAGGTTGGTGTAGCCCAGCATCTTCTCGATGCGGGGGCCCTCCACCACGTACTCGTCCGCCGCCTCGTCGTAGACCACGGTGCAGGGCTCGTCGGAGGAGGCCAGATGCTCCTCCGGGAAATATTCCTGCGCAAAGACCGTGGTCTCCCCGCCGATGTCGTCCAGCATCCCCCGCACATGGTACAAAAGCTCCTTCACGCCCTGGCCGCTGACCGCGGAGATCGGGAACACCCGGATCCCCTTGGGCCCAAACTCCGCGCGGATAGCCTCCACCGGGCTGTCTCCCTCCCCGTTGACCGCGTCGATCTTGTTGGCGGCGATCACCTGGGGACGTCCGGCAATGGCCGGATTGTATGCCTCCAGCTCCCGGCAGATGGTGTAGATATCCTGCACCGGATCCCGGCCCTCTGTGCCGGCCGCATCCACCATGTGGATGAGCACCTTCGTTCGTTCAATGTGGCGCAGGAATTCATGCCCGAGCCCCACTCCCTCGGAGGCCCCCTCGATCAGGCCCGGGATGTCCGCGATCACAAAGCCGTTTCCGCCCTCCAGATCCACCACGCCCAGGTTGGGGTTCAGGGTGGTGAAGGGATAGTCCGCGATCTTGGGCCGGGCGTTCGTCACACGGGCCAGGAAGGTGGACTTTCCCGCGTTCGGGAAGCCTACCAGCCCCACATCCGCGATCATCTTCAGCTCCAGCAGAAGCTCCAGCTCCCTGGCCGGCTGTCCCGGCTGCGCGTATTTGGGCGCCTGCATGGTGGAGGTGGCGTAATGCTGGTTGCCGTTTCCGCCCCTGCCTCCCCGCAGAAGGAGGAACCGCCGGTTCTCCCCGGACATATCCGCGATCACCTGGCCGCTCTCCGCCTCCTTGACCACCGTTCCCTGGGGGACCCGGATCACCATGTCCCCGCCGTCCTTTCCGCGGCAGTTGCGCTTGCCGCCGTTCTCCCCGTCCCCCGCCTTATACTTCCGGATATGCCGGAAGTCGATCAGGGTATTCAGCCCTTCGTCCACCTGGAGGATCACATCGCCGCCGTTTCCGCCGTCCCCGCCGTCGGGGCCGCCGTTGGGCACATATTTCTCCCGGCGGAAGGAAACATGGCCGTCTCCGCCCTTGCCGCTTCTCACATAGATCCTTGCTCTGTCTGCAAACATGCTTCCCTCCTTCACTGGAAAAGAAAGGCTTCAGGTAGAGCCTGAAGCCTTGGTTGATCCGCAAATATGAGTCTTATTTCTCCTCCACAGGATACACGGAAGCTTGTTTCTTGTCTCTGCCTTTTCTCTCAAAGCGGAGAACTCCGTCCGTCAGCGCATACAATGTGTCGTCTCCGCCGATCCCCACGTTCACGCCGGGATGGATCTTCGTCCCACGCTGTCTGTAAAGAATGTTTCCCGCCTTTACGAACTGTCCGTCAGCTCTCTTTGCACCTAACCGCTTGGACTCGGAATCTCTGCCGTTCTTGGTAGAGCCCACGCCCTTTTTATGAGCGAAAAATTGAAGGTCCAAATGTAACATGGTCTACACCTCCTCAAATGTAATCTTCAGATACCGTTCGCCGTACTCCCGGCTCAACCCCTCCAGTGTGAACACCAGGGCATCCATCAGGAACACGGACTTTTCCTGCAGACGGCTCCCAAAGCTGCAGCTCAGAAAACCGGAGGCTTCGTTCTTTTTCACTTCCAGTTCCTCCCCCGCCAGCTCCTGCAGCGCGTTGACCGCTCCGATCACCAGCGCCGATACGGCGGAACAGAGAATATCCGGTTCCCTCCAAAACAGTCTGCGCCTGGTGTACCCCGCATGGCCCATACACACAAAGCCCCGGTAAGAGCCGCCGCTGTCTTTTTGAATGTTAATCGTAGTCATTACGCATTGATCTTGTCGATCTTAACCTGGGTGTATGCCTGCCTGTGGCCGTTCTTTTTGTGGTATCCGGTCTTTCTCTTGTACTTGTATACAATGACCTTCTTCCCTCTTCCCTGCTCCATAACCGTAGCAGAAACGGTCGCACCGGCAACGTCTGCGCCCACCTTCAAAGTGTCGTCACTCACCGCGATGACCTGATCGAATGTGACCGTATTCCCGGTCTCTGCGTTCAGCTTCTCGACCCTGATGACATCGCCCTCGGAAACCTTGTACTGCTTTCCGCCCGTTGCAATAATTGCGTACATATTAAGGCACCTCCTATCCATGAAGTCCGCGGAATGCTTTCTTCATTTACTCGCTAACTTTGGTGTCGTCCCCGGACAAACGCGTCGTCCCTGGACAAGCTTTAACCTAGTTATGCGGCATACCGTGATATCATAACATGAGGTGCCCTAATCTGTCAATCTATTTTTTGTTTTTTTACGCTTTTTATGCTTTTTATTCTTTTCACGCTTTTTTTGCGCTCAGCTGTTCCGCTTCTCGAAATCCTCCACGTACTGAGCGATCAGCTTTACCGTCCCCTCCACGCCCAGGACGCTGCTGTTGATGCACAGGTCATAGCTGTCGGCGCGGCCCCACTTCTTGGAGGAATAATAGTTGTAGTAGCTCTGGCGCTGCTTATCCTTCTTGACGATCATATCCCGCGCCTTATCCTCCTTCAGATCGTACCGCTCCATAATGCGCTTTACCTTGCACTCCTCGTTCCCGTAGATGAAGAGATGGACACAGTTCGGATAGTCCGCCAGGGCATAGTCCGCACAGCGTCCCACGATCACGCAGGGGCCCTCGTCGGCCACCTTCTTGATGGTGTCAAACTGCGCCAGAAAAACCTTGTGGCTGATGGGCATATCCACAAAGGAGGAGGCGTTGTAACCGAAGGAATAGGTATCCATCACCAGATTGTACAGGAAGGAATTGGTCGGCCTCTCGTCGTGGTTCTGGATCATTTCCTCGCAGAAACCGCTCTCCTTCGCAGCGCGGGTCAAAAGCTCCTTGTCATAGCACTTGATCCCGAAATATTCCGCAACCTTCTCTCCGATCTCATGTCCGCCGGAACCAAACTGTCGGCCAATGGTAATCACTGTATTCATACGCACACCCGCCTTTCCTGTTTGTTATTATACGCCTTTTTTCCTAAATTTGCAACGGTTTCCCGGAAAAAACGCCCCGGTCAGGCCGCTTCCTCTATGGCCTACTGCGCCTCCAGATCCCGGACCACCGGATCCACCTGGCAGAGCATATTCGCCATATCGCCGAACATGGTACTCTTGGTGGTCCCCAGCTCGTTGGCCCTGGCGATGTGCTCCATCACCTTCTGATACTGGCCCTCCGTCCGGGAGAAGGTCTGGCTCACCTCGTTCAACTCCTTTTCGGAGGCGGAAATGGCATCCCCGATCTTGGTCTGCACTTCCTTGGCTCCCTCCGCGGCCTCCGTGATCTGATCGAACACCGCGTAGGTGGCATCCACCTCCTCCAGGCTCTTGCCCAGAGCCTCGCTGGAAATGACGATGCTGCTGTTGAGCTTCTCCGTCCCCACCTGGACGTCGTTGATGCTGATATCCACCGTGTTGACCAGATCCTTGATCTCGTTCGCCAGCTTCTTGACCTCATCGGCCACCACCGCGAAGCCTCTTCCCTGCTCTCCCGCTCTGGCCGCCTCGATGGAGGCGTTCAGCGCCAGCAGGTTGGTCTGGTTGGCGATGGAAACGATCTGCTCCATGCAGTCCTTGATCTTTTGCACGGAGTTCTGGAAATCCTCGAAGGTGTTCTGAATCTCCGTGAAGTGCTCCTGAACCTGCCCGGAGCTCTCCTTGAGCCCGCCCACCTGGCGCTGGGCCTGTTCCACGGAATCATCAATATTCTGCTTCACCTCCGCAAACTGCTCCGAGATCTCCCCGACCTGGACAAAGCGGTCCCGGAAGCTGCCGAGACGCTCCTTCAGCTCCCCGTCCTCCTCCAGGACCTGGCGGAAGGAGGTCTGTACCTCTCTGAGCTCCCGCAGGGAATCCACCTCCTTGGACACCAGCTGTTTCCGGTAATCCTCCAGGCTTTTCGCCACATGGACCAGCGGGTAATAATTAGGCCTGGGAGCGCTGACAATGGGCTGCTGTACTTTTTTCTTTCTATCAAACATGACGTCTACCCCTTTCTCTCACCTATTCAAACACCACGCAGGTCATGGTCTGGTTCAGGAACTGATCGTTGAAATGCTCGCCGTAACCGAAGAGCCCCGCATGGCTGGGGAGCGCCCCCATGATATCCAGATATTTCTGCAGATCGCCGTTTTGGGAGAACAGCAGGTAACGGAACAGGCAGTTGACGGAATAAATGGCCGACACCCGGGAGAAATCCCGCTTGATCTGGGTCACCGTATCGCTGGCGATGGACAGATAATCCCGGATCTCCAGGATGGTCAGCACATCCGAGTCGTTGACCGGCCGGAAGCAGGACAATGCGTTCCCCACAGGCTCCTTGATGGAAATGATGCACATATCCTGTCCGCTGACCTTGCCCAGCGGGTTCTTGAAGGTCTGGTTCTCCACGTCCTTATCGCTTATCTGGAGAAGGTCCTTATACACCTGCTTGGCCGGCTTGCCATTCAGCTCCCCGATCACGTAATTCTCCTTCTCCGTCTTGGAGGCAATCAGACGGTAGTCGTCCTTCGGCTGGTAGATATTCTCCTTGTAGACCTTTACTTTCCCGGTGTTGTTCCGGACCAGCGCATAGGCCACCGCGTCGGAATAGATCCTGCCGTTTGCGGAGACCTTC
>CANPWJ010000164.1 GCA_947584035.1 uncultured Acetatifactor sp.
GATGCTGAGACATCCCAGAATACATTGTGGCAGCCGGATCACCCAGACATGCAGGCCGAAAACCGCGATGAACGGTATCATCAGATAGGTGTTCAGCGCGTTCATTCCGCTGCCCCACGCCGTCAGGTAAACCGGGAAGGAATACCCGAAGGTATCCTTTCCCGTCTTGAGAATGGAGTACGCCTCATAGCCGGCCAGCGCCTCATCCTGGTTGATATCCCCGGGAATCCTTCCCAGCAGGAATACCCTGGCGAATACGCCCAGCAGGAAAATCAAAAGCAGAAGCATATGCTCCCTGGAAAATTTCCCTGTTTTCTCCTCGATCCATTTCTTCATAGTTCCGTACCCAATCCTCTCTCCGCGCGGCGCGCCGCACCCCTCGCAAACAAAAAAGGAGAAGATTCATCCGGCGGCCGCTTCCGCCGCACATCGCCAGACAAATCATCTCCTCCGACTTTCTTCCATACTTTACTTCTGGGCTACATCCTTCATGGAAAAGCTGATCCGGCCCATCTTATCCTTTCCAAGGCACACGACCGTCACTACGTCTCCCAGGGTGAGCACATCCTCCACACGGTTGATCCTCTCCTTGGCGATCTTGGAAATATGAACCATTCCCTCCTTGCCGGGAGCAAACTCGAGAAACGCGCCGAACTCCTTGATGCTCACTACCTTGCCCTTGAAGATCTGGCCCTCCTCAAACTCGGTGGTAATGATCTTCACCATCTCCACCGCCTTGTCCATCATCTCCTTGTCGGTTCCGCAGATCGACACATTTCCGTCATCCGTGATGTCGATCTTCACACCCGTGCGGGCGATGATCTCGTTGATGGTCTTTCCTCTCTGGCCCACCACATCGCCGATCTTCTCCGGATCGATCTGCACGGAGATGATCTTGGGCGCGTACTGGTTCACCTCCGGTCTGGGAACCGCAATCGCGGGCTTCATGCAGGTGTCCATAATAAACAGTCTCGCCTCACGGCACCTTGCGATGGCCCCCTCCACGATCGGCCTGGTCAGGCCGTGAATCTTGATATCCATCTGGATCGCGGTGATCCCTTCCGTGGTCCCGGTCACCTTGAAGTCCATATCTCCAAAGAAATCCTCCAGCCCCTGGATATCGGTGAGCAGCACAAAATCGTCATCCGTCTCCCCGGTCACCAGACCGCAGGAAATACCGGCCACCATCTTCTTGATCGGAACGCCCGCCGCCATCAGGGACATGCAGGAAGCGCAGGTGGACGCCATGGAGGTGGAACCGTTGGACTCAAAGGTCTCGGACACCGTGCGGATCGCATAGGGGAACTCCTCCTCGCTGGGCAGAACAGGGATCAGAGCCCTCTCCGCCAGGGCGCCATGCCCGATCTCACGCCTTCCGGGTCCTCTGGAGGGCTTGGTCTCGCCTACGGAATAGGACGGGAAATTATAATGGTGCATGTACCGCTTGCTCACCTCGTTCTCATCCAGGCCGTCCAGCCGCTGCTGCTCGGACAGGGGCGCCAGGGTACACACATTACAGATCTGGGTCTGCCCGCGGGTAAACATGGCGGAACCGTGTACCCGGGGAATGATGTCCACCTCCGCGGACAGCGGGCGGATCTGCGTGATCTCACGCCCGTCCGGACGCTTGTGATCCTTCAGGATCATCTTGCGGACTGTCTTTTTCTCATACTGATATACCGCTTCGCCCAGGATCGCAAGCCACTCTTCCTTCTCGGCGAAAGCCTCCTCCAGCTTCTCGGTGATCACCCGGATGCTCTCCTCCCGGGTCTGCTTGTCGTCGGTAAAGACGGCCTTCTCCATCTCCTCGGGGGGCACCAGTCTCCGGATCTCCTCAAACATTTCCTCCGGAACCGCGCAGCTGGTATACTCGTGCTTTTTCTTGCCGACCTCGGACACGATCTTATCGATAAACTGGATCAGCGTCTGGTTGACCTCATGCGCCTTGTAGATCGCCTCGATCATCTTGTCCTCCGGCACCTCGTTTGCCCCGGCCTCGATCATAATGACCTTCTCTCTGGTGGAGGCAACTGTCAGGTTCAGATCCCCCTTCTTCCACTGTTCCTGGGAGGGGTTGATCACAAACTCCCCGTCGATCATTCCCACCTGCGTCATAGCGCAGGGGCCGTCAAAGGGGATATCGGAGATACAGGTGGCGATGGACGCCCCCAGCATAGCCACCAGCTCGGGACGGCACTGGGGATCCACACTCATCACCAGATTGTCCAGGGTGACGTCGTTCCGGTAGTCCTTGGGGAACAGGGGCCGCATCGGCCGGTCGATGACACGGCTGGTGAGAACCGCGTTTTCACTGGCCTTTCCCTCTCTCTTGTTAAAGCCTCCGGGAATCTTGCCCACGGAATACATTTTTTCCTCGTACTCCACGCTCAGGGGGAAGAAATCGATGCCCTCACGGGGTTTTTCGGAAGCGGTGGCCGTGCTCAGCACCGTGGTGTCCCCGTAGTGCATGAATGCGCATCCGTTTGCCTGTTTACCCACGCGGTTGATATCCACCTTCAGGGTGCGTCCGGCCAGTTCCATCTCATAAGTCTGGTACATACATAACCTCCATTCCGCCGCCACGCGGCTGTCTACTTTACAGGCGGACGATCCGTTCCCGGGTCATCCGCGGTTTCCACCGGAACAGAGGAACCGAAACTACTGAAAAAGACATGTGGGACCGTATGCGCGCCCTGCGCCGCACACGCCCTTTTCAGCGGTCTCGGATAACCCTGCTGTCCCGGGTCGTTCCGCAAGCCTTGCTAAAACGCGATAAAGCGGAGCGTCCGGCTTTCAAAGGCCGGGCTGACTCCGCTCCCCTTCTCGCTATTTTCTCAGGCCAAGCTTCTCAATCAAAGCACGATATCTCTCGATATCCTTCTTTTTCAGGTACTCCAGAAGTCCGCGCCTCTGGCCTACCATTTTCAGCATACCGCGGCGGGAATGATGATCCTTGGGATTGGCCTTCAGATGGTCGGTCAGCTCCTGGATCCTCGCGGTCAGAACCGCAACCTGCACCTCGGGTGAACCGGTATCGCCAGGAGTCCTGGCATACTCATTCATAATCGCCGTCTTTTTTTCTTTGGAAATCATCTGTTTCTCCTCCTATTCTTAAAACCGCCAGACACCAAGACCGGGCCGGAGTGTCCCTGATCCGAGCGTCGGCTGACTCACACTGACTAATCATACCACACTTTTAACGGCTTGTAAACACTTTTCTAAAACGGTCCCGAAAGGTCCCGAAAGGTCCCGAAAGGGTTCCGAAACGATCTCTAATCCTGGAGGATCCGCACAAATCTCACCGGCGTCCGGTAATTGTAACTGCTGATCTTGATGCCGGTCTTGGGGCTGCTGGCATGGATGACACGGCCGCCCCCGATGTAGATCGCCACATGGTTGATCCGTCCGCCGTTGCTGTAAAACACCAGGTCGCCCGGCAGAAGCTCCGAGGCGGAGATCTTCGTCCCCTCGTTCGCCTGGGCTCTGGAGGAATGGCTCAGGGTGATCCCGTAATGCTTGAACACGCTGAGCACGAATCCGGAGCAGTCTGCCCCCTTTGTCAGGCTGGTGCCGCCCCACACATAAGGATTCCCCAAAAACTGCTTCGCGTACTCCACCAGATCCACGCGCACATCCGACACGCCCTGCCCGTACAGAAGCTCCGACATGGTGATCGCCGTGTCCAGCTTTTCCTCCACCGACACAAACTCACCGGAAACATATGCCTCCTCGCCGTCGATGGAAACCTCCACCCATCCGTCGTCCAGTTCTCCCACGTACTCCAGCTCCTCGCCCTTGAGCACCTGGGTGAGGACGCCGCTGTCCGTGTTCGGCTGCTCTCTCACGTTCAGGCCGTCGGTCTGGGCAACCGCCACCGTGCGGACTAAACTTCCCGCCAGCAGCGTGGCTTCCGGACCCACCAAAAGAAATTCCAGGCTGACGTATCCGTCCACCTCACCGGACCGGATATGCGCCCAGCCGTCCGCCGTCTCCAGAACCTCGCACGCCGCGTTCTTGGGAAGCTTTCCCACCAGCTTCGCATCCGTGCTGGGCGCCTCGCGGACATTCAGGTTTCCGCTTTCCACCTGGGCGATGCCGATATTGGTATAGCCCCACAGCGCGCCCTGGGCCTGCTGCGCGCTGGCCAGGTACTCCTCCTGGGTCTTGCTGATATCCATGATGGAGGCCACGCCCGCCCCCTGAAGGATGGAACCTCCCTCCGCCGCAGACACGGTCATGGGCTGCAGCGCCAAGCCAGCCGTCTGGCACACCGCCAGACAAAGCACCGGGCAGAGCACCCTGCCCGCAAAAACAGAACCGATCCTGTACCATCTATCTCTCATATATCCCGCTCCCTGCGCGCTCCGCGCGCATCCGTCTCCCCTAGGAGAGCCCCCTTTCAACGACAGGCCCGCCGCCCGGCAGCGCCTCCCCGCGGAAGGGAACTCCTCTGGTTACAAATTTCATACGATTTTGTTACAAATTTGTTAAGTTGTTACAGATAGATTATACAGATACTCCCGGTTCCTGTCAAGTCCCGGCGAATATTATTTTTCTGTGCGGTCACCGCTATCCCATTGGGGCCCTGCACAGAGGACCGTCCGCCCTGTCCGCCTCAGACGGCTGCCTCAGACACCCGCCAGGGCTTCCTCCTCCCGTTCCTGATTGATGATCGCGAAGGCGATGTTGGTGGCGTGATCGGCTACCCGCTCCAGGCCGGAGACTACATCGGAGAAGATCATGCCCGCCTCCGGCGTACACTCGCCGCGGGTGAGACGCTCCACATGGGCCTGCTGCAGCTCTCTCTCCTTGACGTCCACCCGGTTCTCCAGCGCGATGATCTCCCGCATATGCTGCTCGTCGCTGTGGATAAACATCTCGATGGCATACTGGATGATCTTGTTGACCATATCCAGCATCTCGCCCAGCTCCTTCTGCGCCTCCTTACTGATGACCGCCCCGCTTTCCCGGCGCTGCTTCGCGGCGTCCGCCATATTTTCCGCATGGTCGCCGATCCGCTCGATATCGTTGACCACATGGAACAAAGCGCCCAGGCTTTTCAGATCCTCGATGGGCAGGGTCGTCTGATTGATCTTCACCAGATAATCCGTGATCGCGTGGTTCAGGAAGTCAATATTCTTCTCCACCTCGTAAACCTCTTCGATATCCTCCTCGTCCAGCGTGATCAGGGCGTTCATGGCACGGTTCAGATTCTCGCTGGCCAGGGACGCCATGCGGTCCAGCTCCTTCATCACCTCAAAGACAGCCGTCGCCGGATTGAACACCACTTTTTCACCGATGTATTTGAGCTGGTAGCTCTCGCGGTAACTGATCTTTTTGTCCTCGCCGGGCACACACGCACAGGCCAGCCGGACAATCCATCCGGAGAAGGGGAACAGCACGATCACCTGGAACACCTTGATGATCGTGTGGGCGTTCGCCACGAACCTGCCGTTGTCCGAGGAGATCCTGCCGATCATGTCCAGGACATACTCCATCCCGAACGCCAGGATAATATAGATCAGCACCGTGCCGATCACATTGAACCAGAAAT
>CANPWJ010000165.1 GCA_947584035.1 uncultured Acetatifactor sp.
TTCTTCCGCATTTAGGTTATCCAGATAGGTATTCAGGAACGGAATTCGCAATTTATCCCCTTTAGCGGCTCACACCCTTCAACCGCCCATCCCCAGGGCATTCCCCAAAAATTGACCATTTTTTTTACCATTTATACAGGGGAATTGAGAATTTGGAAGCAATTTTAACTTTCTCTCCGGGAGATTCCTTTTCCATATGGCTGGCGAACCGGCCGGGATGCAGACAGACAAAAGGGGCCAGACCGTCAGGCGTAAGTCCGCGGGACCTAACAGACCACCCCGCCGGACGCTTGACGAATACTGCCCCGGAAGTATATAATCTAGGAGTATATGATAGAGAAATCACGGTAAGCTTATTTGGAGCAGACTATGTATCAGAAAAAGAAAGAACTGGAAACTATCTTGATCATGCTGACGGATCTGTTCTGTCTTTCCGTAAGCTTTGTAATGAGTTTTCGGATCCGGTTTGGGCGCTGGCTGTGGCAGAACGGTGAGGGACAGTGGATCCTGCTGTTCCTGCTGCTGGTCTACCTGGCGGTCGGCCTGATCACGGATGCGTACCACCACTTTTTCCGGCGCGGGATGCTGGAGGAGCTCCGCAAGATGCTGGAGCTGGAGGCGATCGCCTTTCTGGTGGTGCTGTCTACGCTCTACATGCTCCACCGCTCGGAAGAGCTGTCCCGTCTGGTTTTTGGCTACTTCCTGCTCATCAATACCGTGCTCATGTACGCGGCCCGTCAGCTGTTGAAGCAGCTGATGGTCAAGGTTTACCGCAACAGCAAATACAGCAGCCGTCTGCTGGTGATCGCGAATCCTCAGAGAGCCGCGGAGATCGTGCGCAATATTGCCCGATACAATGAATGGTATCGTCAGGTGGTGGGAGTGGCGCTGACAGAGGACGCAGGGCAGACCGAGCTGGAGGGAATCCCCGTTGTGGCGTACCGGGACAGCCTCCTGGATTTTGTGATCCACAACGACATCGACGAAGTGTTTATCGCCGACGAGAAGCTGTGGGGGTCAGCGCTCCTGGAGTCCTGGGTGTGCGAATTTGGTCAGATGGGGATCATCGTCAATGTCAATATCAGCGAGTTTGACATCGACTACGCCGGCAAGAAGATCCTGAACCGGGTGGGAAAGTATGCGGTGGTGACCTTTGCCAGAAATATTTTTTCCAACCGCCAGTTGTTTTTGAAGCGGACCCTGGACATTGTGGGAAGCCTGGTGGGAATGGTGATACTGGGGGTGGCCGTTCTGTTTGTGGCGCCGGCGATCAAGCTGGATTCGCCCGGGCCGGTCTTTTTTGGACAGACGAGGATCGGGAAGAATGGACGGAAATTTACCTTTTATAAATTCCGTTCCATGTATGTGGATGCGGAAGCGCGGAAAAAGGAGCTTCTGGATCAAAATGAGGTCAAGGGGCTGATGTTTAAGATGGAGGACGATCCGCGCATCACCCGGGTGGGCAGATTCCTGCGCAGGACAAGCATTGACGAGCTTCCTCAGTTCTGGAATATTCTGAAGGGGGACATGAGCCTGGTGGGAACCAGACCGCCTACCGAAGATGAATTTGAGCATTATGAGGTGCAGCACAAGGGACGGCTGAGCATGACGCCGGGACTCACCGGGTTATGGCAGATCAGCGGCCGGAGCGATATCAGGGATTTTGACGATGTGGTCAAATTGGATATGGAGTACATTGACGGATGGAACATTTGGAAGGATATCAAGATCCTGCTGCTGACCGTAAAGGCGGTGCTTACCAGAAAGGGATCGAGATAAGCAGCGGAGATGGAGGGATTTGAACCCTCGCGCCGGTTGCCCGACCTACCGCATTTCGAGTGCGGACCCTTCAGCCACTTGGGTACATCTCCGTAAATAGAGTCTGACAGGACATCAGACTCTATTTCATTGTAACGAAAAAACTTTTCTTTGACAAGCCTTATCCAGAAAAATATGAAAAAATTTGCAAAGAGTTTCTTTGTCGATTGTGATATGTTCCAAGGTGTGATAAAATAAAAGATAACCTGAGGAATGTGGCTATGCCAAAACGGAATAATGAAAAAACAGGAGGGATCACCATGAGAAGAATCGGTATGTTGACCAGCGGCGGCGATTGTCAGGCGTTAAATGCGGCTATGAGAGGCGTTGTAAAGACGCTGAGCTACAGTGGAGAGAACGTGGAAATCTACGGTTTCCTGGAGGGCTATAAGGGACTGATCTACGGCAACTTCCAGATGCTGACCGGCAAGGATTTTTCCGGGATCCTGACCAAGGGAGGCACGATCCTCGGCACCTCCCGCACTCCCTTTAAGACCATCCAGGAGCCGGATGAGAACGGCCTGAACAAGGTGGAAGCCATGAAGCAGAATTACTACAAGCTGAAGCTGGACTGCCTGGTGATCCTGGGCGGGAACGGCACGCACAAGACAGCCAATCTGCTCCGGCAGGAGGGACTGAACATCGTGACGCTCCCCAAGACCATCGACAACGATCTCTGGGGGACCGACATGACCTTTGGCTTTCAGAGCGCGGTGGATATTGCCACCAACGCCATCGACTATATCCATACCACTGCCGCCTCCCATGGGCGGGTGTTCATCGTGGAGGTCATGGGCCACAAGGTGGGCTGGCTGACGCTGAATGCCGGCATGGCAGGAGGCGCGGACATCATTCTGATTCCGGAGATCCCCTATGATATTGACAAGGTGGTGGCGAAGATCGAGGAGCGCGACAAGCGGGGAAGCCGGTTCACGATCATCGCCGTGGCGGAGGGCGCGATCTCCAAGCAGGATGCAAAGCTCTCCAAGAAGGAGTACCGCAAAAAGCTGGAAAAGATGACTCATCCGTCCGTGTCCTATGAGATCGCGGCGGCGATCCAGGAAAAGACCGGAAGAGAGGTGCGGGTTACCGTTCCCGGACATATGCAGCGGGGAGGAAGCCCCTGTCCTTATGACCGCGTGTTTGCCAGCCGTCTCGGCTCGGAGGCGGGCAAGCTGATCCTGGACGGTCAGTATGGCTTCATGGTGGGCTACAAGAACCGCGAGATCGTGCGGGTGCCGTTGGAGGATGTGGCCGGCAAGCTGAAATACCTGGATCCCGACGCTACGATCGTGCAGGAGGCAAAGCTGCTGGGAATCAGCTTTGGAGACTGAGATGTCTTATACGGCGCTGTATCGAAAATTTCGTCCGGACACCTTCGCGGATGTGAAGGGGCAGGATCCGATCGTGACGACGCTGAAAAATCAGCTGAAGGCCAACCGGATCGGACATGCCTATCTGTTCACGGGAACCCGTGGGACCGGCAAGACCACGGTGGCCAAGATCTTTGCCCGGGCAGTAAACTGCGAGCATCCCACGGAGGACGGCCCCTGCGGGGAATGCCGTACCTGCAGGGCGATCGCGTCGGGAGCCAGCATGAACGTCATCGAGATCGACGCGGCTTCCAACAACGGTGTGGATAATATCCGTGAGATCGTGGACGAGGTTTCCTATTCCCCGGCGGAGGGGAAATATAAGGTTTATATCATTGACGAGGTTCATATGCTTTCCATCGGGGCATTCAACGCCCTCCTAAAGACCCTGGAGGAGCCGCCGTCCTATGTGATCTTTATCCTGGCGACTACGGAGGTGCATAAGCTGCCCATCACCATCCTGTCGCGGTGCCAGCGGTATGACTTCCGCCGCATTTCCATTGATACCATCGCAGAACGGATGCGGGAGCTGATGGAGACGGAGCAGGTGCAGGTGGAGGAGAAGGCGCTCCGCTATATTGCCAAGGTGGCGGACGGCTCCCTGCGCGACGGCCTGAGTCTTTTGGATCAGTGTATTGCCTTCCATCTGGGGGAAGAGCTGACCTACGATAAGACGCTGGAGGTGCTGGGGGCGGTGGACACGGAGGTGTTCAGCCGGCTTCTCCGGAGCGTCCTGGAGCGGAACGTGCTGGGATGTGTGGAGCTGCTGGAGGAGATCGTGATGCAGGGGCGGGAGCTTACCCAGTTTGTCACGGATTTTACCTGGTATCTCCGCAATTTGATGCTGGTACAGTCCTCCGATCATCTGGAGGATGTGATCGATATGTCCTCGGATAATCTGGCGCGGCTGAAGGAGGAGGCCGAGATGGCCGAGATCGACCAGATCCTGCGCTATATCCGTATTTTTTCGGATCTGTCAGGGCAGATCCGCTACGCGTCTCAAAAACGCATTTTGGTGGAGATCGCGCTGATCAAGCTGTGCCGGCCGGATATGGAAAGCGGCGGGGAAGCGCTGCTGGATCGGATCCGGCAGGTGGAGGATAAGGTGGAAAGGGGAGTTGTGGCTGCGCCGGAGCCGGAGCACTCCCCAGCCTCTCCCGTTTCGGGGCAGGCGGCGGAAAAAACCGCACAGATGCTGCCCCGGGCAGTCCCGGACGACGTGAAAGCCATCGTGCAGAAGTGGCCGTCGATCGTGGGAAATGCCGAGAACCCCATGAAAATGTATCTAAAGGCCGCCCGCCTTAGCCTGGGCGGCGACAATCGCCTGATGGTGGTAGTGGAGGATGGCCTGGCTTCCGATTATTTTAACGAGCATCCGCAGAATAAGGAGCAGCTGGAACGGCTGTTGTCCGATTTTTCCGGAAAGGAGATCTCGGTGAGCATACAGACCGTTCAGAGCGAACGTGAATTTGAGAGCAGTTATGTGGATCTCTCCCAGGTGATCCGCATGGAGATTGAAGAGGAGGACGAATAGATATGGCAAAACGTGGAGGGTTTCCGGGCGGCGCCATGCCGGGAAATATGGCGAACCTGATGAAACAGGCGCAGCGTATGCAGCGTCAGATGGAGGAAAACCAGAAGGAGCTGGAGACACGGGAGTTTGCGGCTTCTGCGGGCGGCGGCGCCGTGGAGGTGACGGTAAACGGCAGAAAAGAGCTGGTGAGCCTGAAGCTGGCGGAGGAGATTGTGGATCCGGAGGATATTGAGACGCTGCAGGATTCGATCCTGGCCGCCGTCAACGAGGCCATGAAGAAGGCGGACGAGGCCGGCGCCCAGCTGATGAATAAGATGTCCGGGGGCCTTGGAGGGGGTATGCCCTTCTGATGGAGCTTTATAGCGGATACATCAATAAACTGATAGAGGAGCTGGCAGCCCTGCCGGGGATCGGCAATAAATCCGCACAGCGGCTTGCGTTTTACCTGATCAATCTGTCGTCGGAGCGGGTGAACCGTCTGGCCAGGACGATCGTGGAGGCGAAGGCCAACGTGCGTTACTGTCGGGAGTGTTTTACCCTGACGGACAGGGAGGTATGTCCGGTGTGCGCCAATGAGCGCCGCAATCACCGGATGATCATGGTGGTGGAGAATACCCGGGATCTGGCGGCCTATGAAAAGACCGGCAAATACGAGGGCGTGTATCACGTGCTGCACGGCGCCATCTCTCCCATGCTTGGGATCGGGCCGAACGATATCAAGCTGAAGGAGCTGATGGAGCGTCTGCAGGGAGATGTGGAGGAAGTGATCATCGCTACCAACTCCAGCCTGGAGGGTGAGACCACCGCCATGTATATCAGCAAGCTGA
>CANPWJ010000166.1 GCA_947584035.1 uncultured Acetatifactor sp.
TCCGTCTGCCGTAAAGCGGCGCTTTGTAGGCGAGGACGTGATCCTCCATATAGGACATGGACGAACCGCAGAGAATCAGCATCAGCTTCGATCGGTCCTTATACTGATCGATGAGCATCTGAAGCGTGGACGCAAGGCTTTTGGACGACCGGGCAACATAGGGATACTCGTCAACCGCGAGTATAAGCCGTTCCTGTTCGGACAGCCTGAACACATACTCCAAAGCCGCCTGAAAGGAAAGAAAGGTGCTTTCCGTCTCGCTCCCGGTACGATATTCCAAAATACTCCTGCTGAAATTTTCGAGATTTTGCTTCGCGTTGCTCTCAACACCCATAAAATAGACGGCGCTTTTATCCCGGATAAATTGATTGATCAGCGCCGTTTTCCCGACACGCCTCCGCCCATATATAACTACAAATTCAAACTTATTTGACGCATACAATTTGTTCAGGATCTCAAGCTCGCGCTCTCTGCCAATAAACATCGCACTACCTCCACCTCAGGGTGCCCCCAGTATAGCACGCTCAAAAAAATTAGTCAAGTACGATTTGCCAAATCGTACTTGACTAATTTAAAAACCTTAAGTCCTTGGGATGATCTTATCCCTTCACCGCACCGCCGGTGACACCTTCCACATAGAATTTCTGCATCACCACAAACAGCGCGGAGATGGGAATCGACACCAGTACGCCTCCGGCACAGAACTGGGTGAAATAGGAGTTGATCAGGCTCTTCTCCAGCATATTGTACAGTCCGATGGCGACCGTCCACTGGGAGGAGATACCGGAATTCAGGATCATCTTTGCATAGACGAAATCCATCCAGGGCACCAGGAAAGAGCTGATAACCGTATACACGATGATGGGCCGGCTCATGGGGAGCACCACCTTCACAAAGGTAGTGGCCTCACTGGCGCCGTCCAGGTATGCCGCCTCGTGCAGCGAGGTGGGGATCGTGTCAAAGAACCCCTTGGCGATCAGATATCCCAGCCCTGCTCCCGCCGAATACACCAGGATCAGGCCAATATGGGAATTCGTCAGGTTAAACGTCTTTAAGATGAAATACACCGCGATCATGGACAGCACGCCGGGAAACAGGTTGATGATCACCGCCAGGTTCATCAGCGGCTTGCGCATCGGGAAACGCATACAGGAAGTCGCATACGCCACCATCAGCACAAACAGCGTGGAAATCAGGCAGGTGAAGCAGGCGATGACAAACGTATTCCAGAACCACCTGGGAAACTGTGCCACGCTGTCCGCGGAGAACAACAGGTTCCGATAGCCCTGCAGACTCCATTCCGCCGGAAAGAAGGTACTGGTATTCATACCGGTATACTTGCTGAAGGAGGTCACCAGCAGCCATACAATGGGCACCAGCCAGATAAAGGCCAAAACCGCCAGCACCAGATTGTTTCTCAAAATTCGCAAATGCTTCTTTTTCATTAGCGATACGCCTCCTCTCTATCCCCCTTCAGGAATTTGTTAAAGGCTATCAGGGTAAACACCGCACAGATGATGAACACGATGATACCGATTGCCGACGCCATCTTGTAGTTATAGTAGCTCTGGGTCAGGTTGAACAGCCAAGTGATTAAAAGGTCGGTCTCCTTCGCCTGGGAGCTGGCCATCATCTGGTCCGTGGTGACAAAGACGCCCTGGGTCAGCAGGTAGATCACGTTAAAGTTGTTGATATTCTTCACAAAATCCGTCACCAGCGCCGGCCCTGTCACAAAGAGCATATAGGGCATGGTGATGTGGAAAAAGGTCTGCCTGGGAGTGGCTCCGTCGATCCGCGCGCTCTCCAGCTGATCCGTGGGAATATTCATCAGCACGCCTGTGGCGATCAGCATCTGATAGGGCACGCCGATCCAGATATTGATCAGGATGATCATTACATGGGCCCAGCCCGGCGCAGTCAAAAACGGAATATAGCTGGTGCTGATCACGCCGATCTCCCGCAGCCAGTCTGTCAGCCCGATCGCCGCGCAGAAGGTATTCATAATCCCGTTGTCCGCGAAGAAGTTCCGCACCAGAAGCAGGGACACGAACTGGGGCACCGCGATGGTGATCACAAAGAGGGTACGCCAGAGCTTGGGAAACTTGGTATATCTGCTGTTCACCAGGATGGACATCAGGATGCCCCCCAGATAGGTGGTAATGGTTGCAAATACCGCCCACACCAGGGTCCAGATGAGGATCTTGCCGAACGCGTAGCCGAAGGTGGAGGTCAGGCCGCCCCCTCCGAACAGGCTTGCAAAGTTTTTAAAGCCAACCCAGGTAAAGAGCGACGCCGGGGGCATGTGATTCTGGTCATAATTGGTAAACGCCACCGCTATCAGGATAAACAGCGGGATGATCGTAAAAAACACCACGCCCAGCACCGGCAGGGTGAGGAGGGTGATGTGGAACTTCTCGTTGATCAGGGAGATCAGATCCTCCCGGAAGGTATTGATATGCTCCCCGGCCTCCGCCTTCTTCTGCAGACGATAGACCGCTATGATGTTGCAGAACCATACCACCAAAGCAACCGCCCACACGATCAAACTGAACACCGAGAACAGTAAGATCAGGAAGGAATTGTCATAATCGTTAAATTCATTCTGCATGGTGACGATGTTAAACACCGACTCCTGCTGCACCGTTCCCAGCGTGCCGAACTTAGACACATACTGCCCGGCGAACAGCACCGAGAAGAGAAGGACAGCCACTTCAAACAGCGTCATCAGGATTCCCTTTACGATCTGCTTTCTCCGGATGTAGCCCGCGCCCATCCAGACCAGGGACAGCTTCACGAACAGATCGCCCTTTGCCACGCTCTCGCCGAACTCCTTAAAGAAGCCGCCGACCGCGCCGAAAAAAGCGCTCAGGCCCGTCTTGCCTTTCTTCATTCTTCCCACTCCTTTCATCGCCTATCAGGATCCGGACCGTTGCGCCGGATCTCTTATTGGAAAGGCGCCCCTCCACTACGTTCTTTCCGCATAGCTTCAGGACGCCCTCTCTTTTATTTCGTCAGACCGCAGATATTACTCCGCTGCGGGCGGCTGGGAAACGCCGGATACCAGCTCGTCGAGAGCCGCCTGGATCCCGTCCACATCATCCCTGGACAGAGTGCCCTGGGCGATCATGGTTCCAAAGGTAGCAGCAGGATCCCAGTAGCTGCCTCCTACCGTCTGCACAACACCATACGCGGACTGCTCGGCCAGAGCAGCGATACCCACATTGGCCGCAACCGCGTCGGAAGCCGCCACGTTGATATTGGAAGGCCCGATCGTTCTCGTCTCGAAACGAACCTGCTGGTTCTGCTCATTGGTGATCCAGTCAGCCAGCAGAGTCGCCCAGCCTACATTTGCGGACTGAGAGTTTACTGCCACCAGCTTGAAGCCGGCCACGGAGCCCTGCTGTACCTGCTTTCCGTCGATTGTGAAGGTGGGAAGCTTGGTGGCTGCAAATCCGTCGCCCCATACTCCAGTAGCCGCATCCGCATCCCAGGTACCGGAAACGATCGCGCACAGACTGCCGGAAGCGATCTGGTTCGCGCTGTCGCCGTCTGCCACCGGCATGAATGCCTTGTTCCCGGCGATATCCAGCATGGACTGCACAACCTGGACGCCCGTGTAACCGTCCGGAGAGGTTCCGGCCCAGTCAAGCTCCGTTCCGCCGTCCTCTTTCAGCACGGTAGAAAAGCCGGCGCCGTAGAAGAAGGAAGCGTTATACCAGCCGGAAGCCAGGGTAAAGCCCACTTTCTTTCCAGCCGCCTCGGCTGCTGCCAGAAGGCTGTCCCAGCTCTTTACATCCTCCTCGGAGAGCACGCTGGAATCATAGAGCAGGAAGTAACCGTTGTCCGCCGTCATCGGGAACGCGTACAGCTGGCCGTCTCTTGTAGCCGCTTCCACGGCTCCTGCCGCGTTCGCGCTCTTCACATCTTCGACAGACTTCCCGGCATAGGTCTGCAGAACCTGATCCATGCTGTCAACGGACTGCAGAGCGCCGGCCTTCACCAGATCCGTCACCTGATCGTCCGCAAAAGCGTACACATCGGCAGCCGCTCCGATATCCACTAAAACGTCATCCTTGGCGTCCGCCTCGGACTCAACGCCCAGCTCTACGGTGAGGTTCGCATAATCGGAATACTCCTCGATAAAGGAATCGATCATGGACTGCAGCATCGTCTGATCTTCCTCCGCGCCCCAGATTCTGAGAGACACATCCTGCTTCTCAGCGGGAACCGAAGCCTGAGGAGCTCCGCTGCCTGCCCCCCCGTCTGCGGACGAGCCTCCGCCGCCCTGGTTTCCACAGGCTGCAAGCGAGAAAGTCATCGTTGCCGCCATCATCAGTGCAACTAACTTTTTCATGTTTTTGATCCTCCTGTTTCTCAGATGGTACTGTCCTTTTTAATCCATCTGTCCTGTTAATAATATAACAATATTTGAGTCTCTTGTCAATTCCAATATCCTATATATCATCCATTTTTTTGGAATTTCTATACAAAAATTTCGGAGGATGCCCTCTTTCTTTTATTGATATTTCTTCTTTTGTCCATATTTCTTCCTTAGTCGCTGCTTCTTCCTTTTTTAACTTTCGATTTTTTCGTCAATAAAACGGACCGTTCCCGCCGCCGTCCTTCTGCGGCAGCCGCAGAGCCGGATCTTCCGTTAATATCCCCAGGTCATCAGCTTCCACTGTCCGCCGTCCGAACGGGCCAGCCACCACTGCCACCCTGTATATTCTTCGTCCGCGATCCATGCTCCGGCCTCTTTTTCCGGTGAATGGAAGCTGCTCTCGAACACAATGCACTGGGTATAGGGCTCCGTATCGCCATCCGCTCTCTCAAACGCATTCATCCACGCCAGATTGGCTTCGTTACATTCCGCGTCACCCGCATAGGAAATACTGTGCAGCTCGCATCCATCCCAGGCGGCAAATTCCGCCTGGATCTGTTCGATCGCATCCTGCATATCTTCTTTCGTATAAAGGGAAGAAGATCCATAATCAACCGCAACCTTCTCCTCCGCCTTATCTCCGCATCCGGCCAAAGCGCTCACACAAAAGACCGTCAGCCATACAAGGAATCGTCTCTTCATAACATAGCTCTCCTTTCTGAACGGCAAAACATCCAACAACCTGTTAGGATTTCCCTACTTCCAGTATGACCCTTTGGGTCAAAATGTCAACCTTTTTATCTTCGCCTCCCGCCGCAGATGACCGGCAAACCGCTGTAAACCGCTGCGGGACCTCCTGTGTGATCACGTTTTCCGTAAATTAGGTGGAAGGCTATGGAATTCTGACAAAATCCGTGAAAATTCAATCCGTAAAAATTCGGATAAAAAAGATTGACAGATGGTAAGACAGATGGTAAGATAATTAAGAAAGGTGTTGCCGTACAGCAACGGTTCACCTTGGTTATTGGTTACTCAAAAAAGCAACCTATTCCTTGGTCGGGCGGTTGCTTTTTTGATGTCTACAAGAACGATCTCTTTGAGTGGATGATCGCTTGATATCGATCAG
>CANPWJ010000167.1 GCA_947584035.1 uncultured Acetatifactor sp.
CCGAAATTCCTCCTCCAGCTTTCCGATGGTTTCCTCCCACTCCGCCTCGTCCGACTTGGCGCGCAGAAGGCGGGAATTCAGCTCCGCCCTGCGGATATTGATCTGCTCCATCATGGTGTCAAAGCGTCCCAGCTTGGACTTGATGGTAGCTCTCTGGTTCAGCTCGTTGATGATGGTATTTTTGCCCGCCTCAATGTTTTGGTCCAGCCCCGCGATCTTTTCCTGGACCGCCTCCAGCTCCTTCCGCACCTGCTCCGCGGTGGACGCCAGCTTCTGTACCTGTTCGTCCACGTCGCTCTTTTCGGAGAGGATATCCTCCTTCTCCCGGCTCCTGGCGGCAAGCTCCTCCTCCAGGGCCGTGCGCCGGTTCGTCAGATGGGACTCACTGCCCCGGGCGGAATTGATCTGCTCCTTTAAGACGTTGATCTCCCCCTCCAGGCGCCCTCTCATCAGACCGGTGTCATTCAGTGTGCTCCGGGCCTGTTCAATGGCGGCGTCCAGCTGTTCGATCTCCTCCTGGATCCTTTCGTACTCCTCCCGGATCCCCTCGTATTTTTCGGTGGTCTCCCGAAGATCCCCGCTGGCCAGCCGGTATTTTTCCTCCACCGATGCCAGCTGCTCCTTCAGACGGTTGTTCTCCAGCAGGAACACATTGACATCCAGATTCTTCAGCTCTTCCTTCCTGCGCAGGTAGATCCGGGCCACCTCGGACTGCTTCTCCAAGGGTTCCACCTGCTTCTCCAGCTCCGAGAGGATATCGTTCACCCGCACCAGATTCTGCTTCTCGTTCTCCAGCTTGGTCTGTGCGGCGGCCTTGCGCCTCTTGAATTTCACAATGCCCGCGGCCTCGTCGAAGAGCTCCCTGCGCTCCTCCGGCTTGCCGCTCAGGATGCGGTCGATCTGGCCCTGCCCGATGATGGAATAGCCCTCCTTGCCGATGCCGGTGTCATAGAACAGCTCGTTGACATCCTTGAGTCTGCAGGGCGTCCCGTTGATCAGATATTCACTTTCTCCGGAGCGGTAGATCCTCCGGGCTACCGTCACTTCCTCGTAGTCGATGGCAAGCTGGTGGTCCGCGTTATCCAGAGTGATCGCCACATAAGCGTAGCTTAAGGGCTTTCTGGTCTCCGTTCCCGAGAAAATGACATCCTGCATACTGGCTCCCCGAAGCTGCTTGATGCGCTGCTCGCCCAGGACCCAGCGCACCGCGTCCGCCACGTTGCTCTTTCCGCTTCCGTTGGGGCCCACAATGCCGGTGATGCCATTGTGGAACTGGAACACGATCTTGTTTGCGAACGATTTGAATCCATGTACCTCAATACTTTTTAAATACATATCCTCTGTCCCTCAGAAGCAGCAGCGCCTGATAGGCCGCCTTCTGCTCCGCCGCTTTTTTTGTTCTCCCCAGGCCCCGCCCGAGGCATTCCCCCTCCATAATGATCTCCACGGCAAAGGTCTTGTCATGCTCCGGCCCGCTCTCCTCCAGAAGCTCATAGTGGAACTCCTTCTTCAGCTTGCCCTGCAGAAGCTCCTGCAGATTGCTCTTGCTGTCGTAAAAGAGCCTCTTGTCCTCCAGATCCGACAGGACAAAGCGGTCGATAAACGCCTTCGCGCACTCCATTCCGCCGTCCAGATAGATCGCGCCGATGACAGCCTCCATGACATCCGAGGTAATGCTTTCCCGCTCTCTTCCGCCGGTGTTCTCCTCGCCCTTTCCCAGGCGGATAAACTTTCCCAGCTCCAGATCCCTGGCACAGAAGGCCAGGGAGGGCTCGCACACCATGGACGCCCGCATCTTGGTCAGCTCCCCCTCCGGCAGGTCCGGATGGCTGTGGTAGAGAAATTCGCTGGACACCACCTCCAGCACCGCGTCCCCGAGAAATTCCAGACGCTCATAATGTTTTGTCTTGTTGATCTTCTGCTCGTTGGTAAAAGAGCTGTGCGTAACCGCCTGCAGCAGCAGACTGCTGTCGTGAAACCGGTAGCCAATGCGCTCCTCCAACAGCTGCAGTGTATATCCTTCGACCATTTTTTCTCTCTCCTGTCAGGGTTCCCCCAAAAAGAATCATCCGGACGAAAATGTTCCCGAATCGCGTCGAGACTCAATCCGGGAACAAAATACGGTTCAGATTTAGTTTAAAGCACTCTTGATCATCTCTACAGCCTGTTCCACCGTGGTAATCTGCTCTGCTGTCTCCGCCGGGACCTCAATATCAAATTCTTCTTCAATTCCCATAATGATCTGATAAATATCCAGCGAATCCGCCCCGAGATCATCCGTAAAGGTGGTCTCCGGCGTGATCTCATCCGGATCCACATTCAACACCTCTGCAATTACCTTCTTTAACTTTTCCAGTTCCATTTTGCTGCCTCCCTGTTCTCTCGTTTTATTCCTTTATCTGATCTTCCAGCACGACCTTTTCCCGGATCTTCTCGTTGATCCTCTGATCCTTGAAGGTGACGCACTGGAGAATGGAATTCTTAATCTCCACCGCCTTGCTGCTCCCGTGGGTCTTGACCACCAGGCCGTTTAAGCCAAGCAGCGGCGCCCCGCCATACTGCTCCGTGTCAAACGCCTTGAGGGTCTGCTTCAACGCGGGCTTTACCAGAAGCGCTCCGATCTTGCTGCGCAGGGAGCTCATCATGCCGCTCTTAACCTTCCGGATCATCACGCCTCCCACGCCCTCGTACATTTTCAGGATCACGTTCCCCACGAACGCTTCACAGACCACCACGTCCGCCGCGCCGGCGGGAATGTCCCGCGCTTCCACGCTCCCGATAAAGTGGATGTCGGGACAGTTTTTCAAAAGCGGGAACGTCTCCTTCACCAGAGCGTTTCCCTTCTCCTCCTCCGCGCCGATATTGACAATGCCTACCCGCGGGTTCTTTACGCCCATGACATTCTCCATGTACACGCTGCCCATCTTGGCAAACTGTACCAGGTGCGAAGGCCTGGCATCCACATTTGCGCCGCAGTCGATCAGAAGGCTCACGCCCTTCTCGGTATCCGCGGGAATCAGCGGGGCTAACGGCGGCCTCTCCACGCCCCGGATGCGGCCCACGATGACCTGTCCCCCGACCAGCACCGCTCCGGTGCTCCCGGCGGACACAAAGGCGTCGCAGGTCTTGTCCTTCACCAGATACATGGCCTTCACAATGGAGGAATCCTTCTTGCGGCGGATCGCCATGACCGGAGGCTCCGCCATCTCGATCACTTCCTCCGCGTGCACCACCTCCACCTGGGACGCGTCGTAGGTATATCGGCTCAGCTCTTCGCGGATGACGGGCTCCCGCCCCACCAGATACACCTTTACCTTTCTGTTTTCATTGACGGCCTCCACCGCCCCTTTCACGATCTCCGCCGGGGCGTTGTCTCCCCCCATGGCGTCCACCGCCACGTTCACCATCTCTGCCATTCCCTCGTACCTTTCAGCTGTCTCTGCAAATGATTATACACCTTCCTTTAATATACTAGACCACTATCTAAAAATCAAGCAGAAAGTTGCAGGTTTTTCCAAAAGTAAAACTGCCACACCGACCGATCCCCCGGTCCATGTGGCAGTCTCTGGTTTTTTGATCAAATTAGTCCGCTTCCACAACCTGCTTCTTGTTGTAAGAACCACAGGCCTTGCAGACTCTGTGGGGCACCATCAGCGCGCCGCACTTGCTGCATTTCACTAAAGTAGGAACATTCATCTTCCAGTTTGCTCTTCTCTTATCTCTCCTACTCTTGGAAGATTTGTTCTTGGGACAAATTGCACCCATCCTCACACCTCCTTATTCGCATTGAAAATGTCTTTTATCACCGCCATGCGGGGATCCGGCACAAACGTATCGCAGCCGCAGTCCCCTGTGTTCCGATCCTGGCCGCAGACGGGACACACGCCCCTGCAGTCCTCCCTGCACAGGATCTTCACCGGCCAGTTTACCAGGATCTCGTTCCGCACAAAAGCTTCCACATCCAGCTGGCTGCCCTCCATGCAGTCCCGGCTGTCCTCATCCTCCCCGGCGATCACCTCCGGCGAGGTGGCCAGCCTGTCAAAGACAAGCTCCAGCCTGGTCGGAACCTCCTTCAGGCACCGGTCGCACCGGGTCTGAAAGACAAGCGTCACACCGCCCTCGATCCGGGCCTTGTCCGCACCGATATTGGTAAAGGTGAACCGAACCGGCTCCCGGGACACAATGGGAAACTCTCCCTGTCTCGTCCGGAAGCAGTTAAGCTCCAGCGGAACCTCTGTCCGAAGCACCCTGCCCTGCGATGTCAACACATCGGATAAGTTCACTAACATAGCCGCTCCCACGCAGATCGCTTCCGCCGCACACCATTTGCGCGCGGCGCCGTGCATATTTTTACACACTGGTTAATTATACCCATGCTTTCCCGGTTTGTCAACAAAAATTTCAAATATCCCAGTCTTATCCCAGCCTACGCCTCCAGCACGGCCTCCTTCATGCGCTTGACGTAGTCGTAGAGGTACGGCGCCGCCTCCCTGCCGTGCTCCGCGATCATGCGGACAATGGCGCTTCCCACGATGGCTCCATCGGAGACGGCGGCCATCTTTTTGGCCTGCTCGGGCGTGCTGATCCCAAAGCCGATGGCACAGGGGACGTTGGTCACCTGCCGGATCTGCCCCACCATGGACGCAAGATCCGTCTTGATCTCACTGCGCACCCCGGTGACCCCCATGGAGCTCACCACATAGATAAAGCCCTTTGCCTCGGAGGCGATGGCCCGGATACGGCTCTCGGAGGTGGGCGCGATCATGGAGATCAGCGCCACATTGTGGGCGGCTGCCGGCTTCTCCACCTCCGCCTTCTCCTCGAAGGGGACATCCGGCAGGATAAGGGCTCCCACCTTTAGTTCCTCACACCTTGTAAAGAAGCGATCGTAACCGTAGTGGAACACCGGATTCACATAGGTCATAAAGGCCAGCGGTATCTGAGACGTTTCCCGCACTCTCCGCACAATCTCAAAGACGCCGTCCGTGGTCATCCCGTTTTTCAGAGAACGGATATTGGCCTCCTGAATGACCACGCCCTCCGCCGTAGGATCGGAAAAGGGGATGCCGATCTCGATCAGATCCACCCCGGCCCGCTCCATCTCCAGGATAAATTTCACCGTGCTGTCCGCATCGGGATCTCCCGCTGTCAAAAAACCGATAAACGCTTTCTTATTCGGTGTGTCAAACACCCGCTCCAGTCCGTTAGTCATGGATATCCACCCCCCTGTATCTGGCGATCGCCGCCACGTCTTTGTCGCCCCTGCCGGAGATACACACGATGATGCTCTGGTCCGGGCGGTAGTCCCTGGCGATCTTCCGCACCTGCGCCACCGCGTGGGCGCTCTCGATGGCGGGGATGATGCCCTCCGTCCGGGACAGGTACTCGAAGGCGTCCACCGCCTCATCGTCCGTGACGGGCACATAGCTTGCCCTTCCGATATCGTGCAGATAAGCGTGCTCCGGCCCGATGCCGGGGTAATCCAGCCCCGCGGAGATGGAGTACA
>CANPWJ010000168.1 GCA_947584035.1 uncultured Acetatifactor sp.
CCTGGTGGGGCTGCTGGTGTCCTACAGCTCCTACGGCTGGGGGATTTACCGAGTGTGGAGCGGAGCCATCAGCTACGGTACCATGACGCTCTTTCTGTCCATGTCCGGCACGCTGACCGGGGCGCTGAACAGCCTGGTATCCCTCGTCCCGACCGCCATCTCTCTGACCACCTCGGCGGGAAGGCTGATGGATATCTTAAACATGCCGCAGGAGGACTACAGTCAGGCCCAAGCCTTTCTGGATACCCACCGGGAGGAGGGGATCAGTCTGCGCCTCTCCGGCGTGGGATACAC
Source organism: uncultured Acetatifactor sp. (assembly GCA_947584035.1). Lineage (GTDB taxonomy): Bacteria > Bacillota > Clostridia > Lachnospirales > Lachnospiraceae > Acetatifactor. Next base: position 295 of record CANPWJ010000168.1, read on the forward strand.
CTACCGGACGGGAACCCGCGTCTTTGAAAACGCCAGCATGGAGGTCCATCCCCACGAGGTAGTGGCGCTGGTAGGCCCCTCCGGCGAGGGAAAAACCACCATGCTCCGCCTGATCCTCGCCCTGCTGCATCCGGAATCCGGGGAGGCGGCCCTGGCAGCCGGCGGCGGTTCCTTCCAGCAGACGATCCCCATCACCCCCGCCACCCGGAAGCTCTTCTCCTATGTCCCCCAGGGCAACACCATGTTCTCCGGCACAATCGCGGAAAATATGCGGAACGTAAAGCCGGATGCCACGGACGAGGAGATCCGGGACGCCCTGCAGCTCTCCTGCGCCTGGGACTTCGTGTCGAAGCTTCCCGACGGAATCTACAGCGAGATCAAGGAGCGGGGCGGCGGCCTGTCGGAAGGCCAGGCACAGCGGCTCTCCATCGCCAGGGCGCTGCTGCGCAAATCCCCCATCCTGCTGCTGGATGAGGCCACCTCCGCCCTGGACGTGGCCACGGAGCGGATGGTGCTCAAAAATATCATGCGGGACGAATATCCCCGCACCTGCCTGGTGACCACGCACCGCCCCACCGTGTTAAACATCTGCAACCGGGTGTACTCGATCCGCGACAAACAGTGCCGGACGCTGAACCAGGCGGAGATCGCCCAATTGATCGCGGATTTTTAGGGCGTATCCTATCTTTTGATGGATTCCTTTTTGGGGTCTCTATTAAAAAACTTGTTCCTCCTTTGGGACGCAAAAAGGCGCATGGTTTACAATTTACGGTTCCATGCGCCTTTCATTTTTTATAAAATTATCAAGCCTTTTTATAATTCGATAAAGGAACAATTTGCAAAGTGTAGCCTAATGGAACAAGAACCTTTAACAATGTGTCTAATTGCGGAACCGTTTTCATACTTTCCATTCTTGCTATAGCTGGTTGTTTTACCCCACTTAAATTTGCAAGATCACGCTGCGAAAGTCCTTTTGCTTCCCTTGCTTCAATCATCTTCCCAATCAATTCTACTTCGAAATTGATTTTTTCTCTTTCTTCCTGTGATACTCTCGTTTCATCATTAAAATAGTCATTAAATGTATGGATATCTTTTTTCATTATGCACCATTCCTTTCTATGTAATCTTTCATATTATTCCTAGTTCGTTCTAACTCCTTTTTGGGTGTTTTATTTGCTTTTTTTACAAAATGATGAACCATAACAAATTTTATTCTTGCATTTTTATCTGTTACACTTTTTTCTTTTAAATCGTCTAAAAAATCTATTATCGCAGATTTTCCCATTTTATCTTTATAAAATATGATATCATACATGCTTTTATTCCTTCTTTACATTGATGATAACATATTCGTTATCAATATTCAAGTGTATATTGCAAAAAAACTACGTTCCATTTGAAAATCAACAATCAACGCCGCATCTGTAGATGCTTTTCTCCAAGAATATGTTTTCCGATGTCAGCATATGCGTTATAAACTCCGTTTACCATCCTCGGCATAACATCTCCCCCTTCTTTGACTTTTATGTTAGACCTCTCGATCAATAAACTTCTGACCTATACTCAATGTCAATTCCTTTGTTTTCGTTCAGGACATACTCTTTACCGCCGACGGTTACCGTCTGTCCCGATTGGAATTTATCAAGGTGAAATGCCTTTCCGCTGGTCAACATATTGTACCGTTTGTCATAGGATTCTTTATCGTAAAATATCAAGCTGTCCTCATTAGCAGGCAAATAATAACTTTGGGAGCGATCTCCCACTGTCACGGTGAAAAAACCTTATAGCGCATCTATCCGCTAAACGAAAACATCGATTCCCTTATACTTTACCGCCTGATCCAGCAAAGACTCTGCACCGGCGGCAGACATTTCCGCGCCGACGGCAGCCTCCATCGCTTCCATGCTCTCCTCTGCCAAGCGGTCATACGCTTCTTTCGCAGATTCCGTGGCTTCTTCCATGGTCTGGCTCAGATCCTCTGTCAGCTCCGCCAGTTCCTCCCGTCTCTCCTCGGCAGTCTTAGGCTGGAATTTTTCAGCTTCCTCGGCAATCTTCTCGCCAAGCTCTTTCGCCTTGTCCATTATGTGCCACATCTGCTCCTGATTATACTGTGCTTTTACAGCGGCAATTTTAAATTCCCCGCTACAACCGCACATCTACCTGGGTATAAACCGCTGTCTGCTCCGCGTTTTCTTCTCTGCTGCCGGAAGCTTTCCGCTCTGTGCGTTCTGCTTCAGCCGCCTCCTCCACATCCTTGCCCGCCTCCGCAAGCGTATTCATCTGGGAAGCCGCAGCCGCCTGTGCTTTCTGCGTCACATCCGCAAGCTCCTCCTTCTTTTTCGTTACATCCCCGCCCCGTGCTTCATCCAGCTTGATCTCTGTTTCCAGTACGCCGGCTCTGCCCTCCATGCCGGCCGCTACGCTGCCCTGCACCTTTGCCTGTTTGATGGATGTATCTGCGGAAATCATCGCCGTCATACTTGCCTGTGAAAGTCCGGCGCTCTTACGTCCTGTCTGGGCATTTTGTCCGAACCTATCCTCCATGGAAGAGCCTTTCGATTGCTGCTTTTCCGGGTGCTCCGCTCGGCGCTGTTCCATTTGATATTGTCTAAGCTGCCTGTTCAGGTCGTTCACCTGCTGCCGGATCTCCTGCTGCTTCTCCTTCTTTTCCTCCGGCGTCATTTCCTTGTTGGAAGAAAGCTCCTGCAGCTGCTTCTGCGCGTTGGCGATCTGTCTCTGAAGATTCTTACTGTACGAATCCGCCGCCGGGCTCATCCCCATCTGGGCGGTCGGTGTGTTTGCTCCGCTGATTCCGTTGACTGTCATTGTGATCATCCTCCCTGAATTTGATTGATTTGAAATCCGTTTCCGGCAAGTTACCATTTTTATACACCCTTCTCATTTTTCAGCATGACGGACAGGACAAAGACCCGGTCCTTTACCGACCACTCCACCGCCCCGTGGTACTTTTCCGCAATCCGTTTGATGTTCATCATTCCGATCCCATGCCCCCTTCTGTCCGCCTTCGTGGTGTCCGGAAACTCCGCATCCCGCTTCCGCACCACCTTCCCGTCAAAGCTGTTTTCGATTTCCAAAAAGAGCATTTTCCCCCTGCCAAAGGAGGACAGCCGGATAAAGGCTTCCGCCTCCGGCTCTGCTGCCTTCAGCCTTTTACAGGCTTCCAGAGCGTTGTCCAGGGCATTTCCAAGAATGATCCCGATGTCATAGCTCTGTATCATCAGCTTTTCGGGAAACAGCAGCTGCTCCGCATGGAACCGCAGATCCGGCAGCGCGCGCAGGGCTTCGTGATACTTCATGTTCAACAGCGTATCCGCCACCGCGTTCCCTGTCTGCACGTAAACTTCCAAACGGTCAAAGGTCTGGCTCAATCCGGACAGATACTCCCGCAGCTCCTGGCTGTGGCCGCTGTCCGCAAGCTGCTGGATCACCGTAAGCGAGTTTTTCATGTCGTGCTTCATTCCCCGGATGCCGGAATACATGCGCTCCAGCTCCGCGATATGCTCCTGCATACCGCCGACCTGCTTTTCCAGGATGATCCGGCTGCTCTTCTCCCGGTTCCGGTCGATCATATCCTGAAACAGCCGGACGTCAATCAACAGAAACAACAGGCACAAAAGCAAAATGGCCGGAATGATCAGGGACAGTAAGGGCGACACCAGATAGATCAGCCCTTCCGTCATGTAAATATAGGTCTGCAGCAGAATACAGATCAACAGGCTGACGATGCCCGGCGCCAGCAGGAAGAAAAGCTCGCTGCGCCCCAGGGCGCGATCCTTCTCCCGGAAACTGTGCACGATCTTCTGAAACACGACTCCCGGCAGGGCGACAGCCACCGCGAACAAAAGGATCTGGGACGCGCCGTAGGTAACGATATGCAGCCGTTCAAACAGTCCCAAGGTGATATATCCTCTTCCCACGCACCAATTCCAGAAGGAGCTAAGCGGGTAGTAGATCTCCCCGACAGACGCGGCGCAAAACAGCCCGGTCTCACATACCGCCACATACGTGATCACGAGGAAAACTGTAACCGCCCGCAGCGCTCTATAAAAAACCAACGCCAGGACAGCCGCCACGGCCAGCGCGGCCGCCTGCTTTTCGACGCTCCTTCTGTCCCCGTACTCCGGCCACAGGACCAGACGCAGACACAGCTCCAGCGCCACATACAGAGCCGCCGCGCAGAAGCCGGCCCTTCGTGGATCCTTGCCCCTTCCCTCCAGAAAGCTGCCGTAAAAATCCTGCAGAAAATACCCCTGAAACACCCAGATCAGAAACAGTATGCCGTTGTTTACCGCACCATACACCTCACTCACCCGCCGCGCCTCCGTTTCGCAGATACCGCATATACGCCCTGACAAATCCCGGATATTTCTCCTTTGCCAGATATACCTGCTCTCCATTGTCCATCTCGATCATACCGCTGTCATATTCCGCAATATGCGCCATATTTACAAGGTATCCCCTGTGGCAGCGGTAGAAGCAGTCTCCCAGCTGCGCCTCCAGCTCCTTCATCACGGCATACACCTCCAGGGTGTCTCCGGCCGTGTGCACCACCGCCTTTCTGCCCCTGCTCTCAATAAACAGGATCCCGCTCTGCTTCAGCGTGTAGCTTCTCTGCCGGGTCTTTAAAAAAAGCGCCGGCTCCTTCCGCCCGGGCTGCCGCTGCCGGATCTCCCGCAGGGCATTGGCAAAGACTTCCGCAAACTTCTCCTCCCCCACAGGCTTTAGCAGGTAGTGGAACGCCCCCACGTCAAAGGCGTCAAACACATATTCCTTAACCGCCGTCACAAAGATGAGGACGGCCTTCCGGTCACGCTTCCGGAGGGCTCTCGCCGTCTCGATCCCATTGAGCCCCGCCATCTGTATGTCGAGAAAGATCAGATCAAACCGCTTTCCCGACGCGAGCAGCTCCCTTCCCGTCGCAAACGCTTCTATGCGGCAGCCGACCCTCTGTCCCTCTATTAAATTTCGGATCCGTTCGATGACAAGCTTTTCGTCATCGCAGATTGCAATCTCCAGCAACACAGCCACTTCCCGTCTCTTTCCGTAAGGGTTCCCCGGAAACGGCCCGCCCATGCGGTTTCTCTGCCGTCACGTTCCCCTCTGCCTATTATATCGGCAGGATCTTTTCGTTTTTGG
>CANPWJ010000169.1 GCA_947584035.1 uncultured Acetatifactor sp.
GGATGGTGGTGTTTCGCTCGATCAGTCTGGTCGCGATGCCTCCGGCCGTCTCGATGGACAGGGAGAGGGGCGTCACATCCAGCAGAAGGATCTCCCCGGCGCCGGCATCGCCAGCCAGCTTGCCGCCCTGTACGGAAGCGCCGATAGCCACACACTCATCCGGGTTCAGAGACTTGCTGGGCTCCTTGCCGGTCAACTGTCTCACCTTATCCTGTACGGCGGGAATACGGGTGGAACCGCCTACCAAAAGCACCTGTCCCAGCTCCGCGTTGGTCAGTCCGGCATCCTTCATGGCATTCTGCACCGGGATGGCCGTCCGGTCCACCAGGTCGCGGGTCAGCTCGTCGAACTGCGCGCGGGAAAGGTTCATGTCAAAGTGCTTCGGGCCGCTCTCCGTGGCGGTGATGAAGGGCAGATTGATGTTGGTGGTCATCGCGCTGGAAAGCTCCTTCTTCGCCTTCTCGGCCGCCTCCTTCAGTCTCTGCATCGCCATCTTATCGCCGGACAGGTCCACGCCCTCCGCCTTCTTGAACTCATCCAGCATCCACTGGATGATCTTGTTGTCGAAATCGTCGCCGCCCAGATGGGTGTCGCCGTTGGTGGAGAGCACTTCGATAACGCCCTCGCCGATCTCGATGATGGACACATCAAAGGTACCGCCGCCCAGATCGTACACCATGATCTTCTGCTCCTTCTCGTTGTCCAGGCCGTAGGCCAGAGCCGCAGCCGTAGGCTCGTTGATGATACGCTTTACATCCAGACCCGCGATCTTGCCCGCGTCCTTGGTGGCCTGGCGCTGCGCGTCGTTGAAGTAGGCGGGAACCGTGATAACCGCCTCCGTGACCTTCTCGCCGATATAGCTCTCTGCGTCCGCCTTCAGCTTCTGCAGGATCATAGCGGAGATCTGCTGCGGGGAATACTTCTTGCCGTCGATGGTGCGGCCCCTGTCGGTACCCATGTCTCTCTTAATAGAAGAAATGGTCTTTTCCGAGTTGGTGACCGCCTGACGCTTGGCCGGCTCGCCGACCAGCCGCTCCCCGGTCTTGGTAAATGCCACTACGGAGGGAGTAGTCCTGGCTCCCTCTGCGTTTGCGATAACGGTGGGCTTGCCGCCCTCCATAACAGCCACACAGCTGTTGGTCGTTCCCAAATCAATTCCGATAATCTTGCTCATAATTGTCTCCTCCTGTTTTATAACATGTGTTTTTTACTGTACAACCGCTACCATGCTGTGACGGATCACAGTATCACGATAGGTATAACCCTTCTGGAGCTCCTGCGCTATGATGCCGGTCTCATACTCCTCACTCTCCACCTGCATCACCGCGTTGTGGTAATTCGGATCGAATTCCTGCCCCACCGCTTCGATCGGCTTGACACCGATGTTTTCCAGCTCGGTTAAAAGCTGTTTATAGACACGGTCCATACCGTCCACAAAGGGATCCTCCCTGTTTTCCGGCGGGACCGTCTGAAGCCCTCGCTCAAAGTTGTCGATCACCGGCAGGATCTTTTCCAGCACGCTTCGGGCGCCGGTCTCAAACATGGCCTGCTTCTCCCGGTCCGTGCGCTTCCGGAAATTTTCAAACTCTGCCATCTGCCGTTTGACCCGATCCTCCAGCTGCTCGATCTTTTCCCGGTAGACCTCTTCCTTTTTATCCTGTCTGCCCTGCTTTTTTGCCGCCTTCCGGCCGGCCCAGGCCTTCCCGCCCTGCGTCTCCGCCGACGGTCCGTCCTCCTGCTCCGCGCCCTCCGGCGCTGCAGTCTCTGCCTCGTCCCCGGCATCCCCCGGCCCGGCTGAAGCCGTCTCCGCGGCTTCCCTGCTCTCCTGCTCCGCGCCGGCCGCATCCCCGCGAGCCGCTTCGCTCTCCTGCTCCGCGCCGGTCCTATCCTCACGAGCCGCTTCGCTCTCCTGCCCGGGATCCTCTTCCTCAAATACTTCCTTTTCTTTGTCCGCCATATCTATTCATTTCCTTTCTCATCCCTGGTGCCGCCTTTATAAAGCTCATCCAGCTGGACTTTCAGTGTCTTAAGCGTGCCGACCACCTTATCGTAGTCCATGCGCTTGGGGCCGATGATTCCTATCGTTCCCCGCATTCCCTCGCTTAATTCGTAGGTGGCGGTCACCACGCTGCAGTCCTTCATGCCCTGCACCGGCGTCTCGTCCCCGATGTACACCTGAATACCGGTGCCGCCCTCGTCGGAGGTGTCATCCTGTATCAGCCCGGTCAGAAGCTTTTTCTCCTCAAAGGTGTTGATCAGCTCGCTGGCCCGCTCCTGATCCGCCAGCTCCGGGTAACGGAAGATATTGTTGGTCCCGCTGGTGTAGATCTGCAGATCCTCATCCGCCTTGATCGCCTCCGCCACCGCATCGATGACGCCGCTGATCAGATCGCTGTGGATCCCCGCCTGCTGCTTCATGGCCGCGATCATGCCGAGGTTGATCTCCTCCATGGACAGGCCGTTCAGATGTGTGTTGAGCAGCATGTTCAGCTTGAGTAATGCCTCGTCCGACAGCTCCTCCTCCACGGAGAGGATGTTGTTTTTGATCACGTTGCCCTCCCCTACGATCACCGCCAGGATCTGCCCGGCGTCCACGCGGGAGAGCTGAATAAATTTCACCTTATTGCGGTGCGTCTGCGGCGCGGAGATCATGGTGGCATACTGGGTATTCTGCGCCAGCACCCGGGCGACCTGCTTCAGCATGGTCTCCATCTTATCCTGGCGCTCCAGGAGCATATCCTTCAGCTCCACGACCTCCCGCTCCTTCTCCTCCATCATGGCATCCACATAAAAGCGGTAGCCCTTGTCGGAGGGGATCCGTCCGGCGGAAGTGTGCGGCTGCAGGATATAACCCATCTCCTCCAGATCCGCCATCTCATTTCGGATGGTGGCGGAGCTCAGGTTCAGGTCGGTGTACTTTGAGATGGTCCTGCTGCCCACCGGTTCGCCCGTCTCCAGGTAGTTCCGGATCACGGCCTGAAGGATCTTGGTCTTTCTCTCGTCCAGCTCCATCCCCATCACTCCTTTTGTTATTAGCACTCGACAAAAGGGAGTGCTAATATCTTTCATACCTAAAATAGCACTCCCCCTATATGTTGTCAACCTCTTTTCAGAAAATAATTCTAAAATAAATATAAAAAGGACCTATTCCGCTTCCGCAAAATAGATCCCTCTCCTGTCTGTTCCCTGGGCCCGATCAGATGTCGAACTTGCCCGTAAAGTCCTTGTTCATCACATAATATACGGTGTTCTCCTCGGGCTTTACATAGAGCTCCATGCTGGTCAGCTCGGTAGCCTTCTGCTTCAGATCGTATTTCCAGATGTCCTTTGCGATCTTTACCAGATCGTCCTGGGAATAGGACTTTCCCTTGAACTGCACATGTACAGCGCTCTTCAACTCCGCCTTTGCCCTCTTAGCGGGCTCCTTTTTGGCCGCCGGAGCCTTCTTAGCCGCTGCCGTTTTCCTGGCAGGAGCCTTCTTTGCTGCGGACTCCTTCTTCGCCGAAGCCTTCTTTGCGGTCTCTTCCTTAACAGTTTCCTCTTTCTTTACTGCTTCCTTCGCAGCTTCTGTCTTAACCGGAGTTGTCGGGGTCACTGTCTTGGTCACTTCCGTCGAAGCAGCCGCCGGAGCTACCTTTTCAGGCGCAACAGTTACTTTCTTCTTAGATACTGCCATAATGACTTCTCCCTTCTTTGATCAACGATAAATTTTTTGTCTCCTCACAAGCCTTTTGCTTGACAGTTCCTAGTTTATTCCTTTCGTGGCGGATTGTCAACCAAAAACCGTAATTTTTTCACGAATATTGTCTTATTTTCCGTTTTAAACCCTGCTCAAACGCCTCCTCAAAACGCAGCTCCTCCTCCGAGCCCGGCACCGGCAGCTCCACCGTCTCCCGGTTCCAGGAGGAAAGATAGATGGCGTTGGACAGATAAAGGCTATAGCGCCCCTCCTCTCCCCAGGCCACGGGGTCGCCCCTGTGGAGGATCGCATCGGAAAAGCTCTGCAGGATCACCCGGTAGGGCTCTTCCTCCCTTCCGCATTCCTCCGTGTGCCACTCGCCCCGGATCTTCGGAAACGGATCGGCAGAGGTCCTGCGGAAAGCTTCCTCCCGCATCCCCAGGGCGCCCGCCACCTCACAGACGCGAAGCTCCCCTCCCTCACAGACGAGCAGCGCGTCCTCCAGGGAAATCTCAAAGCGGTTCACCCCGGCCGCCTCCCCGGTGGAAGCGATAAAGATGCCGGTGGCTCCGTCCGCCCATTCCAGATACGCGGTCACCTCGTCCTCCACCGGGATGGGATGATACTTCCCCTCCCTGCAGAAGCCCTGCACTCTGGCGGGCACGCCGCAGATCCACTGGAGGAGATCCAGATTGTGCGGGCACTGGTTCAACAGCGTTCCGCCCCCATCCTTGTCCCAGGTAGCCCGCCAGCTGCTGGAGGTATAATAGACGTCGGGGCGGTACCAGTCCGTCACCACCCAGCTGACGCGCTTGATGCTTCCGTATTTCCCGCTCTCCACGATCTCCTTCATGCGGCGGTACACCGGGTTTGTCCGCTGGTTAAACACCATGGAATAGACCAGCTTTTTCTCCCTTCCGGCCAGCGCCTCCTCGATCCTCCGGGCCTGGCGGCTATAGACGCCCGCCGGCTTGTCGCAGAGCACGTGCAGATCGTTCTGAAATGCCCGGACTGCCTGTTCCTCATGGGCATAATGGGGCGTGGCCACCACCACGGCATCCAGCTCCAGCTCTCCGCTCTCCACAGCGGCAAAGAGGGCGTCCGCCGACTCGTACACCCGAAGGCCCGCGTCCAGTGCCCCCTGCAGCTTCTCCCGGTACTCCGGCCGCACCCGGGTCACCGCTTCCAGCCGCAGCCCCGCGATCCTTCCGTTCGCGATCAGCTGCGCGTATTTGCTTCCCATGTTTCCGACGCCAATCACGCCGACTCTCACATTCTCCATCATCCACCTCGTTTCCGCCAGGGCTTCCGCCCGATCTTCCCGCGCCGTCCAGGCCCCTGCGCCTACACGCCCGGCAGGAAGAAGGAGCAGGCCAGCACGATCAGCCCCAGCGCGATGCGGTACCAGCCAAACACCTTGAAATCATGCTTTTTGATATATCCCATCAAAAACCGGAGCACAAACAGCGACACTACAAAGGCCACTACCGTTCCGATCAGCAGCAGCGACAGCTCCGCCGCCGTAAAGTCAAACCCGAATTTCACCACCTTCAACAGGCTTGCCCCAAACATCACCGGGATCGCCAGGAAGAACGTATACTCCGCCGCCACCGTTCTGGACACGCCGATCAGGAGCGCTCCCACGATCGTAGCGCCGGAGCGGGAGGTTCCCGGGAAGATCGCGGCGATCAGCTGGAACACGCCGATCAAAAGCGCCGTCCGGTAGGAAATATCCGCCAGCGCCGTGATCCTGGGGCTGCGCCCC